>JASHPM010000096.1 GCA_030038115.1 Acidobacteriaceae bacterium
ATGGTGATGGTCCCCGTGCCATTCGAGAACGTCCCGCTGGCTCCGCCCACCGGCACAGCCGTAAACGTCACCGATGAGTAGTTCGGGATCACCACACTGTTTGCGTCGTCCACGGTGACCGCCAGGCTGCCAAAGGCCGTGCCCGTGTTCGCCGACTGCGTCTGGTTGCCGTTGATGCTGATCGTCGCCGGTACCTGGATCACCTGCACATTGTTATCGCTCCCCATCGCCCCCGTGGGCGCGGTGGCGTGGATTGGGTCGCCGCCGCCATACGCGCTGGCCGTGTTCGACACCGAGGTTGGCGAGGTCGCCGGCACGTTCACCGTCAGCGTAATCGTCGAGCTGCTTCCGCTCGCGATCGTCCCCAAAAACGAACAGGTCACCGTATTCGTGCCGACGCACATCCACGGGGGGGTGCCCGTCGAGGTAAACGTATTGAGCGTTTCGCCGCCTGGCAGCATGTCGCTCACCGTGATCGTGCCCGCAGTGTCGCCGTATCCGGAAAGGTTCGCCACCGTGATCACCCACTGCGCCGTCTGGCCCTGCGTGAAGAAGGAGGTCCCGTTGGGACCGTAGTGGAACTTGGTGACCGACAAAGATGGCGGCAGCTGGACGGTGATCGCGTCGGTATTCGAAAGGGTGGAGGCCACGCCCGCGCCGGTCACCGTCACGCTGTTATTGATGCTCCCGCCGCTGCCGCTCACGTTCACGTCGATCTGCAGTTCGGGATATTCGCTGCCATCGGCAACCGCGCTGTCGTTGGTGCAGGTCACGATCTGGCCGCTGGCCGAGCAGCTCCAGCCGGTCCCGGAGCCGCTCACGAAGGTGAAGGCCGAGTTCAGCGTATCGGTCACCGTCAGCGGGTTCGTTCCCGTCGGATCGCCCGTGGATCCCGGACCGTCATTTGTGATGTCGACGAGGATGGGTGCGTTCTGCTCACCCAGGACAAAATTGCCGTCTGTGCCGGTGCCGCTGTGCCCGGCCGTCACGGCGACGGTGGGCCGATTCTCCGTCAAGCCGACGCACCATTTACCGACGGTGCTCACCTCGCCGCCTCCAGTGGGGCCGCCGTCATCGAGGTACAGGCTCCAGGTTCCATTTCCGTTATAGGTACTGGAACTCGTTCCGCCGAAAGCTCCCGCCTCGTTCGCGTTGCCCAGGATGCCGGTTCCGGCGGTTGCAGCTACGTTGGTCAGCGCGGGTGCGAATGGATTTGTAGGCAACGGGGGTCCCACTGGCGGGCTGGCGCAACTGGGTGCGTTAGGCGGGCATTGCGGGTAGGTTATGCTCGTGTTCAAACTCGTCGGCCTGAAGCTGCCCGAAGAAGAGAGGTTTCCGGTGACCAGACTTGACGCCGTATCGGAAAAGGTAAGGTTGATTGTTGGGGCTGAGGAGACATTGCTGCCCGTCAACGAGAAGAAGTCTAGGTAGTTGCCCCCCGGGCCGACCAGCAGGGAGAGAAAATCGCCCTGGTCTTTGGTGCTGAACCCATCGAGGGTGACTGTTACGCCGTTCACCGTGCCGGGCAGGTTGGTCACAAAGATGTTTGAGGGATAGGGCGAAGCCGCGCCCGCGTCGGCGCCCAGACCCGGGACCGTGATTTCACCAGTATTGCAGAACGTGTATTCCTCTGCTCCCGATCCCGCACTGGAGTTGGTCGTAGCGGTGTCAACCCGCTGGTCGTATTGTGCGGTGCTGATGCCGAACTCGGTTCCGGAGTTGGTCCCGTTATAAGTGGCTACAATCTGATGCGTACCCTCGGCCAGGTTAACCATCAGTGTTGCCTGTCCACCGGACACGCCGGCAGACCCGAGGTTGGTGCCGCCATCGACAAAGGTGACCGTGCCCGCATCGACTGTCAATCCCGAGCCGTCGGTTACGCTAACGGTGGCCGTGAGAGTGACGCTGGCCGTTGTGCCGGAGGTGATCGTGGCGGGATTGGCCGATCCGCTGACCGTGGTGGCGGTGGGATGAGCGTTGGACTGCATGGTAAAGTTCAGACACCACTCGCCGAGTTGCCCGAGGGTGCCGCCGTTGGCGACCCGGTTGTCGAGATACAGGCTCCAGGTATCGTTCGCGCCCAGACCCCCGAACTCTGTAGCAAAGGTGGCTGAGCCGGTGGGAGCAGCCTTGCCAAAGGAAGACGGCGCCGGGGCAGGATATGTGTCGGGATTGTCCGACGCGATTTCGCTGTAGTCGTCAGTCGCCAGACAGGTAGTGCAGGGTGGTGCGGTGTCATAAGGGATCGTGGCTGTACCATCGTCGGAGATGGTGAGCGAGCCGGTGTTGTAGGGATTTCCGGCCCAGGAGAGAAACTCGAACGCGTTGCCGGAGCTTCCGAGTCCGGTTGTGTTGGAGCCGGGCGCCTGGAGCAGAAAGCCCAGATTGTCCAGTTCGGTGTTGTTCTCGAGGTTGAAGTTGTTGAGGCTTACTGTGACGCTCTCGATGGTGCCCTGCAACTGAGAAAATCCAGTGCCCAGAGCCATCAGCGAGGGGTAGGGATAGCCTCCGCCGCTGTCGTTTATCTTGATGGGACCATTGCAGAAGGTGGTGCTGCCGGAGGGATTGTTGTAGGGATAATTGGTCGTTAGCACCGTCGCTGTAGTTGATGTGCTCCCGAGGTATTGAGTAGTACCGCTAAAGACCGCCGAGATGGAGCGGGGGCCTTCCTCGGTGCCCGAAAAGGTCACCGTCGTTTGGGCCTGTCCGGAACTGTCGACGGTGATGCCGGAGCTGATGGCGGTGCCGGTGCCGGGAGATACGCCCGTGCTGTCGTAAAAAGTGACCGTACCGCTGGAGAGAGGGGTCACTCCCGATTGCACGGTTGCGGTGAGTGTGACGGTGGTGGGAGTTGTGCTTTGGCCGCCGACGTTGCTGCTGGTATACACCAGTGAAGTTGAGCCATCCGGGCTGGCGGCAATGGAGGTCGTAGTCGCGGCCAAGGTGGATCCCGTGAAAGACAGTGACCAGGTACCGAGCGAGCCGGACGGGTTTGCGTAGGACGGGGAATTGTTCTGGTTGGCGATGTAGAGCGTCCAGGTTCCGTTCATCGCGTTGCTGCTGGTGCCAAATGAGCTGAAATTGTAGGTGCCACTACCCAGGGTACTGGGATTGGTGCCGGCGGAATTGTAGTTCGTCCCGGGACCCGGCGAGTCGAACTCGTCCTGCCCCGGGACCCAGTCCGTGGGCAGATAGGTAGCTGAGAGCGAGCCTGGGCACGTGCCGCCGACGTAGGGGATCATGCCGCTCACGTTGTCCGAGCCGAGAGTGCCGGTGCCCTCTGCAGCAGAATCGGCAAGTGTGAAAGTGCTGATCCCTATCTGCTCGGCTCCATACCCACAGACGCCGGAAAGCAAATCCAGTGGCGTGAGGCCCGAGCCACTGGGAGGCACAAGGACCATAGCGACGTCTTTGAGGTTCGTGATGTCGACGTTGATTAAAGTGAGCGAGACGCTGGTGATTGTTCCGGAGAGACCGGAGACAGTGGTGGTGGAACCCTCCGAGGCAGCGTACGTGCTGTTCACCGTGATGCCACCTGAGGAACTGCAAGTCGTCACAGGGGGGTTCCCCGTGGTCGAGCACTGGCCAAACCCCCGTGCCGAAAGCAGAGCCACAGCGGCAAGAAAAGCTGCGGCGGCCCAATCCCTACCGACAAAACGAATACACGCCGGAAACGCCAGGGAGGAGCATGCCCGACCGCGCAGGATCCGGCGTGCGTGCGTGACGGAGGCTGGGCAGACGGCGCCGGAAATAACTCCGGGGAGCATTGCTTGGTCAGTCCGGACAGCGCGGAAGAGCCTCTGGGCTTGCATCGGAGACCTCCAACCCAGATCCTGGGTCTGCAACAGGTTGATCGTTAACGGGTGCGCCGACTACCCCGCGGTGCAGATGCACAGGAGGAAACAAAGGGAGAGTTGGTCGTTGTGTTGGTATGGCGGCTGCGGGCCCGGGGGGAATCCAGCCAAGGTAACCCACGCAGCCAGCCCGGTTATGCAGCGCAGCAGTGTGGTACCAAGGTTTTTTCGTGCAGGTGACCCGTAATGGGCGCGTAACCGTCCATCACGCCCTGGACAGATAGAGAGATTCGCAGTCGCTGGGTCATGATCCTGTCAGGCACTCTGGTCCCAGGCCGAGAACGAAATCCACGCTGGCCATGTGGAACGCGCCGCACTTCACTCGGAGTTTCCGGGGAGGACCAACCTAGAAGCTTATGTCCGGATTGTCGGCTATACGGAAACTTCAGCAGGGTACGCATCTGCTCAAGGGTGGATGCGTGGTTCAACGCCCAATAAACGCAAAGCACCTCAGAATCAGCCACATGCGAGGTTCGCGCCAGTCCCTGCCGTGACCGTCTGTAGCACTCAGAGCCTCAGATATCTACAGAAGATCAACAAGGTGGGGCGAATTCGCCATGGATCTAAAGGCTTTATCCGGGGCACTCCATTTGTCCCAAAGTAGATAAAACGGTTTATTCAAAGCTATTGAGTCTTGTGGCTCTCAAGTGCTCTGAATTGAATATCGCCAGAGCGGCGTCCGTGATCCTTGTGGATCGCTTGTGCTCTGACCGCTTCAAAATCGTCGACAGTCGGGCGGCAACAGCAAGGTCCGTTCCACTGGACATGACCAACATCACTTGCCGCTCGCGGTGGGTACGCCTTCCTTCACGCGCTTCAGGTCGAAGTGCGCGTGGAGGCGATTACCGTCGGGTAGCATAAAAGTCCAGTCTTCGGTGTGATGGTCCGGGCTCATGACGTTGAAAGTAAAATGCTCCAGATAAACGGGGCTTTTGCTGCCGGAGATGTCAACAAAATCAAAATCCACGATGTCTGGATTCGCAGACTTGCGAGCCACCAATCGAGGGCGGTTGCCGGCCTCGCAGTAATGAATGAGGGTCAGGCGGTCGCCCTCGACATAAATCATCGTCGGTTCGGGTACTCCACCGGGTGCGATTTCATGGACAACAACGTTGCCGCCGGAAGCCACGCGTATAGTGGCCTGAATTGGCCCATTGATGTCGGGATTGGGAGGATCGGTGGTGACCTGGCCTGCCCACGTTCCCGCCAGACCTTTCAGCAAGCCGAACGAGACGTCTGCGTTCGACCGGGTCGGTACTCCTTCGTGCCCCGAAGATGCGTTCTGCGCAATGACGGCCGGAGGCAACCCCGAGAATGCAAGCCATAGGACGAATAGAAGCGATCTCACAGACAAAAGTCCAGAGAATCTAGTCATCTCATTTCATCTTCCGGCGAAACCCGGGGGCGGAGCCGATTGGACAGCACCGAGTCTTCTGCTCGCCCAGTTCCGTCTTCAGCCACACCACACAGCCAGCCTGTCGCAGAACAGGGATTCGCCTCTGTCGGTCTCTTCCGTAACGGACGATGCTCGGTGCAGATCATGACTTTCCTGCAGGCCTTTGGGGTCAGTTTCTCACTGAAAGACGAGGCTGATTCTACCGCAAGGGGTCTGGGCTGCGCACGCGGTCAAGAAATTGCTCCCCGGCCAACTTGTGAGGAACAAACAGCGACGAATCAGATTATGGGGAGGATAGATCTATCACTTCAATATCCGAGCGCTCCTGCACTCGTTCCAGAACCACTTCATGACCATCGGCAGAGATATCGAAATCCAGAATGTCAAACTCAGGAGGGAGATAGGTGAGTTGCCGCTCGACACCACTGTCCAGGTCGATGAGCCAGAGATCCTTGTGCTGAATCTCTCCTCGCAAGGCCACGATTGCGTGTCCTCGGGGCAGGAATGTCAGGTGTCGAGCTCCGCGATCCAGACTCAGAGCCGGCAGCGGATGCGGTGCGGCCTCAGCCGTAACGGCGCTTAGCGAGAAGCGGGTACCGATATCAGGTCCCGAGTAAACAACGAAGCGGCCATCGGGAGCCCACGCGGGATCGACCGAATAGTCCTCGACAAAGGGAGCGGCAGTACGGCCATCGAGGGGTACGCGGAACAGGCGCGGGACTCCGTGATCCATGACCGCGGAGATGATTGATCCCCCGTCGGGCGCCCATGCCGGAGCACCTCGTAGCTCAAGCGAATCCTGCAGGACCCGCACAGCTGTCCCGTCAGCCTGCATCACGTACAAATACATATGACTCTGTTGGCTGACCGAGAATGCAATAGACCGCCCGTCGGCAGAAATCGCCGGGCCCCCAAGCACACGCATACCCTCGCCACGCCATAACTCGGTACTGATTCCGTTGTCTATCTTCCAGATACTCTCGCCGGTTCCGGTCTCCGCAACATAAAGAAGATAGCTCGGGCCTAGTCTCGGACTCGATCCCGTACTGGTGGTCAGTGAGATCTGAGTCGCCATGGACGGCATGGTACGTGCGTCGTCAATCCGCAACCGCCAGAGTGTGCTCTTCGGACGCGCAAGCGTGACTACCAGACGCCGCGCATCTGCGCTCGCTGCCAGCGATGTGTACCGGTAAGGGCCGGAAGTAAGTCGGTGTGCAATCCGGTGCGCCACATCCATGCCGTAGAGCCACGGACCCGAGCCATCAGGATCGGTGGCAAGGTATATCAACATGTTCTGATTCAACATCACGGGATAAATCACCCGCGCGTTGTGTGAAGTAACTCGTTCCGGGGTTCCGCCGGTCGAATGGATGCGCCAGATGTCGAGCTTATCCGGGAGCATTCCATAAACGAAATAGATAAAGGCTGCGTCGGGTGACCACACTGGAAAGTGACAGTGGAGTCCGGTACGCGCGCTAAAGATAGGTCGGCTGCCGGGTTGAGGGCCGCCAGGGGACACGAACAGCGGGTCTCCCGGCCCGGGTGTGTGGTAGGCGAGCCGCGAGGCATCGCGCGACCAGTCGAACTCGGCTACCCCATTGAGGTACGGGCTCGGCTGCCCCCCGAGTATCGGCACTCCCCACACGCTGATGTCTTCGTCGTTCGCGCCGTTCTGCTTACGCGCCCAAAATGTCACCAGCGAGCCGTCGGGCGAAAACCCGAGCGTCCGGATCGATGGATTCACAAGCCCGGACATGCTTCCGCGGGTCAGGTTATGAAATTGTCCCGAACCGATCTGCGTCACCCAGACATCCATCGGTCCGTCCCGATCGGACAGAAACGCGACCAGATGGCCGTCGCGCGATACGGCAGCCGCCTGCTCGACTCCACCGAAATCGGTGACGGTCTGAAATCGCGCGTTCGCGATGGGATTTCGCCAGAAATACTCCGTCCTCTGCAGCCAGAAAACAGCACAGATCGGCAGTACGGCCCCAGTGGCGGCGGCCAGCAGGACTCGCTTCCGGCGGGTCCACCACGCCGAGACTGCGGGGTGGGTTGGCGGCGAGAGAAGGCCGGAGGAGACGGCGCCGTCGCCCTCCCCCTGCGTGGTTCGAAGACTGCGGCTGCGCATCCAGGCATCCAGCTTGTCGGTCAATGCATACACCGACCCCCTTGTGCCGTGGACGTGCCGATGGACCGGCATCCCCTCCCGCCTCTCCCACCGCTGAACCGTGGTCACGTCGCGGTTGAAATAGGCCGCAATTTCCTTCCAGGAATCCAGCCGCTTTCCCCGCGGCTCCCCAGCAGGAGGCGCTGCGAACGAGGTCTCACTCATGTGATCTCTCTCGACGGTCCGACCGGTCGCAAGAGAAATGACCCCGATTGTAACCCCATCCGCCTATACGGCAAAAGGCTGCATTTAAAAGTATGCACCGATCCGGCGTCTTACCCGTTGACCGGGCCATGCCGCACGCACCAGAGTGTCTGTAGTTTGGGCGCGGCTCTTGCCCGGCTCCTCTCACGCCGCGGATTCCAGTTGTCTGCAGCCGACTCCACGACAGCATCAGAGCCCCCGGGCAACACCGCTGCCGATTCACTACTGGAGAACCTGTTATGAATCGCAAAATTCTGAGTTTCGCTCAGCATATGATGTCGGGAAGAACTCGGTTCAACCGGAAGGGCGTGTCGGTTGCAGCAGCCGTGGTTCTGGTCAGCCTCGTTGCCATAGGCTTGGTTGTCCGCGCCCGGGCCAGTGTGGAGTGGCATGAACAGCAAGGCCTGGTGGGCTCCTGGCGCCTGCTGCTGACCCCCGTCAATTGCCCCAGCATTACCGGGACACCTGGCGCGCCGTTTGAGGGTCTCGCCAGCTTCACCGGCGACGGCACTTTGATCAATACCTTCGCCAACGCATTGTTTCGATACGATACCCCTGGCCACGGCTTTTGGTGGAAGACCGGCGACCGCACGTACAAGGATGTTTTCGAAGTCCTGATCGTCGATCCTCCTGCTACAACTCCGTATGTTGCGGGGACGCAGAAGGGTTTCGCCAGCATCACACTCGACGATGGAAACGACTTTTCGGCGCAGGTTGTGGCGGAATACTTCAATTCGTCGGGCGCCATCTACCTAACCAAATGCGTCGACGTAGCCGGCACACGCATCAACGACAGCCAAACCGAACCTTAGCACGGGTTTGGCCTACCCCTGGCCCGGTCGAAGCCACCGCCCCGTCGGTTCCGAGGAGAGGTCCCCAAAAGAGATAAATTGGGGGGGGGCAGCTTATTGAGCCGAATTTCGGTACAGAAGATCGGATTCTTAACGAAAATGGGCTTTACGCGACCGAATCGGGAGTCGTGTCCAGTGATTCGGCATCACCCCTCCCACTCTCGGCCTACTTCTTCAGATGAGTCTTGTGCCACTCAGCCCAGCGTTTCACCTGTGCCTTCCTGATTGCGGCTATTGCCTTCGGTGACAGCTTCCTCCGCTTCCGCGGCTTATTTGTGCCGAATGCGAACGATGTCCCCTTGCTCGCGATGGATTTACCCGTGCCGGCAAGCAGGCTTCTCACCTGTTGAAGTCGTGCAATTTCTTCTTCAATAGCCGACAGTAAAGTGTTTGTTGTCATGCTTTGCATCGTAGCAGCCAAAAGCGGCCTTTGTCAGGATAATTGAAGTATCATCCTGTCGAGACTTCGCGGCCACTCGGACTGTCTGGTTCAACTCAGCGTTCGTCGGATCTCAATAGGCTCGTAATCGCCGGGGTACTCGTCGAGACTTCCTCACGGGGGTTAATTGATGAGTACCCTGCTCTTCATGGACAGCAGGGCAAGAAGGCGGACTTGGAAGAAACTTCCAAAGGGGGCCAACCTCCTGCGTGCTGCGAACTGCCTGAATCTCGCGATTCGAGATACGTCTCGTCTGTTCACTTTCCACTGGTCGAAGCCAGTGCGTTCATGGTTGCCCTGCAACTAAGAATGCGAGCGGCCTCGCCGAACTCGGGCTTCGAAGTGTCTACCGGTTTCGCAAGATGCTGTAAAAGCGCTAGTGCATAAGCGTGATCTTGAGATCGGTCTCCAATCTGATCGATTCCACTAAGCTTCCAAACCAAGCGGGTCGTAGGAGCGAGCAAGTAGAGCGATCCGTCATAAAACCGGCATCGAGCCGATCGAATAAACAGTAGGACGGACAGCGAGTTCGGTGTCGCGAGGAGCGCAACGTTCTGCAGCGTGATCACGACACGCCGCTTCCCGACTAGGCAGACGTCAGTTGCGCCTTTCAAGCCTTTGTCAGCAAGTACCTGTAAGACTTCCTTGTCCCCAGGCTCCCAGATAATCAGGCTGTCGC
>JASHPM010000097.1 GCA_030038115.1 Acidobacteriaceae bacterium
CGGGTTGGAGGCAGTCGCCGTAGTCGCGGTTTTCGCCAGTGATGCCGTAGGCGAGCTGGTGGAGGTGGGTCTTGCCGGTGATGACGGCGCCGGCGCGGCGCAGGCGGGAGGCGACCCAGGAATCGGCCGATGCTTTCTGTTTGTGGGCCGCATAAAATTTCGAGCCACTGCTTGTCGGGAATCCAGCCAGGTCGAAACAGTCTTTGAGAGAGACAGGCAGGCCATACAGAGGCAGGGGCTCGTGGCCGGAAGCGGCGCGCCGGACTTGCCGCTCGGCTTCGGCGAAAGTCCAGGTGGGGTCAAGAGCGAGGGAGGTGTTGCGACTGGCGTTGCTGTTGGCGCGCGAGAGGGCGAGTTGTGCCTGGGCCACGGCGCCGGTTTCTTTTGCCTGGTACGCGGCGAGCAGGGCAGAGATGGGCGACGGTCGCGGCGTCATGCGGTGATTGTAGAGCGAGGGCTGGCGAAGGGGGTCGTTTCAGTGATTTGTGGAAAGGCGGCATCACGCCGCCTTCAGCGTTTTCGCTCAAATTTTCAGAAATCAAAGTGGAGAGACATCTGAATCTGACGTGGGCTGCCAATGGTATGTTTCACGACACCAAGACCGGTGGGGCAGCTATAAAAGGTGTTAGCAGGGGAGGAGCCGGTCTGGCATTGCTGTGGAGTGGGAGCTACTTCGCTGTATGAGCTGGCAATGTCGGGTGCATTATTGTAACCGGCGTTCTGCGTGACGTTGTCCGTGGGAATGTCGAAACTGGTGGTGTTGGTCAGGTTATACACGTCGAAGGTGTAGCGGGCAGAGTATCTGTCGCTGATGTGAACGGTCTTCACCAGGGAAGCGTCAGCTCGCTTCTGGAATGGCTGACGGAAGATATTACGCTGTCCGGTAGTGAAGGTGGTTTCGAAGTTATCTCCGTTGGGCACGCCGTCAGTACCGGGAGAAACCAGTGGCAACGTGAAACAGGAGGCTTTGAGGGCTGCGCCGGCTCCAGTGGTGTTATTGAAGAATGCGCCTGAAGCACCGGTAGTCGCGCTTTTGGCTGTGCAGCCCGGGGCGAGGGGGACAATGGGATTGGTGATGCCATTGAAGGTGCTGTAGTAGAGACTGCCAACCGCGCCGGAAAAGTCAATGATGCTATAGGGCTGGCCGCTCTGGATGATGGCGACTCCGGTCAGAGACCAGTCGTTCAGGATTTTGCCGGTCAGGGCATGGTCTGTGGCTATCCTGGGCAAAACAAAGGCATAGGTGAAGTTGAGAACGTGGGTACGGTCAAAGTCGGCCGAACCATAGCCGCTCCGCAGGTTGTTGGGGTTGTTGCCGTTGTAGAAGAGGCCAAGAGCGCTCTGTTCATCCGTAGCGTGCGAGTAAGTGTACGATACGCCCGTCTGGAAACCGTAGCTGAGGCGTTTCTCCAGGTGTGCCTGCAGAGCGTTGTATGTAGAGATGCCAGCCGCCGTGTAAGACTCGGATTCCGACGAGTAGCCGATGTAGGGGACGCGAAGATCAACGTTGCCGCCTTCGTAGTTTTGCTGCATGTAGCCGTAGGCGCAGTTGGGATCGTTGTTAACGCAAATGGGTAAAAACGTAGTTGGGCTATATACCGTGTACCCGTACGTGAAATCCTGCGAGGCCACGCCGCCGGGATGAGTGGGGTTGCTTTGCGTGGCAATCTGAGCCTGATTAAACGGCAAAGGAATCACCTCGTGACGCCCGAGATTGCCAACATAGCCGATGTCCACCATGAGGTCGTTGCGCGGTTGCCACTCAAGATCAAGGGTGTAGTTGATGGAATAGGGGAGTTTATTGGCCGGATTATAAGTCCCGAGAGTGAACGGCTGAGCGCCGGCGATGATGCCGGCGGCATTGGGCAGGTAGTTGATGAGACTGGCCGCGCTGGGGTTGGTGGGCGGGGCGGAGCGCGCCGGGCCGAACGGCTGAGCCAGGTTATAGGGGAGCATGTCACCATCGACGGGATTGTATGCGGTCAAGCCACAAACGGGGATGTAATAGTTATAGAGGAAGCTGGTATTTCCATAGGGCGAGGCAGTGTAGGGGCAGCTTTGGCCGGTGACAAAGGGGGGCGTCTGGCTGACTCCGAATGGGCCACCGGCTACTTCGCCTGCCGCATAGCCGGGAGAGAAATAGGTGTAGAGCTCGCCGCGGTCGTAGTAAATGCCGGAGCCGGTGCGGACGACGAGCTTACCATGGAACTGGGACGGCTGCCAGGCTAAGCCGAAACGCGGGCCGATGCCCCACTGGCGTCCGGTGAGAGTGGTGTTGCTGACGCCTTTGGTTCCGTTGACATTGTTACCTGCGATAATGAGGCCGGGGCTGGTGATGGTGTCGGATGCGGCGCTGTAGCTGTAGAGGGAGGGGTCGAAGTTATAAATGCGCCCATATTTCTCGGTGAGACCGCCGTTCCAGTCGTAACGAATGCCGGCAGTGATGGTGAAGTTAGGCCGGAGCTGCCATTTATCCTGCAGATAGAGGCCCGTCTGATTGGCGCGGTAGTAGCGACTGGCATCGCCCTGAAGAAAGGTAGTGGCCACAAAGCCGTCTGTCGAGTATGGTGTTACCCAGTTCATTGCGTAGGTGGAAAAGTCAGGAGTTGCGACGGCCCCCTTACCGGTACGCAGGTCGCGGACATTGAGTTGTGTAAACCACCAATTGCCGCCGAATCCGATGGAGTGTGCGCCTTTGGTCCAGATGGCATTAGCGGAGGGCTCGATGCGGTTCTGAAAAACGCCGGTGAAAGCGCCCTGGTTGGCGGCGCTGGGGCCGATGTTGAGCATTTCCTGGGGAAGACCAAGGTTGGAACCATAGGAGCCGAGGATATCGACGACGGTAATGCCAGGGAAATAGGAGCCAAATGCCGAGGTCATGGCTGCGACGGGCGATCCGGACTGGCCAGGGGCCCAGAGCTGATCGTTCGTGGCGTAGGCTTTCTCTCTGAGTACACCGAGAGTTTCTGTGAGGCTGAAGTTTGGCCGAAGGGTCTGGATGTTAGTGACGGTGGCGACCTGCGCTCCGGCATCGAGACGCTCCGTGAAGCCGGGCACACTTGAGGTGCCATAGGGGGAACTGTTGGGATCGTGCTGGTAGAAGTACTTGAGGCTGACCAGATCTTTCGACGAGGCGTTCCAGTCGAGGTCGCTGACGGCCTGATCAGCGAGGAAATACGATGTGCCTGTCTCGAAGGCGTTGGAAGGGGCAAGCGGGTCGGGAATGTGGCCATTGTCATTGGGGATGAGCCATTGTCCATTGGGAAGCTTTGCCTGGAACAGCGCGAGACCGACAGGATTGGCGGCCCAGTCCGAAGGGCCCACAGTAAAGCCGTTGGCGCTGTCGGTTGCGCCCCAGTTGTTGTCGACGATCTGGGCCAGACCCGCCGGGGTTCGGTTGGTGTCACTGAGACCCGGGGGGACCGCGATTAATGTATCTCCCGTCTCCTGGTCGGAGATATGGAGGTGCTGGTAACCCAGGAAATAGAAAAGTTTGTCTTTAACAATGGGACCGGCGAAGGTACCGCCGGCAATATAGCGGTGTAACTGGGGGTTTTGGTCGGCAGCGGGAATACCGGAATTGTTCTTAAAGAAGAAGGGCGCGGCATTGATCCAGTTAGTCCCGCGGTGGCCGTAGAGGCTGCCATGCATGGCGTTGCTGCCGGAGCTGGTGCTCATGTCGATGTGCGCGCCGCTGGCCGAGCCCTGTTGCGCGTCATACATGGACGCGTTGACGCGAACCTCCTGGAGGGTCTCAGGCGCGGGCGTGGGCAGAGAATTACCGATGGAGAGGTAAACGGAGGAAGCGCTGGGCTCGACGCCGGCGCTGGTGGTGCCGCTGCTGGCGCTGCCACCCGTATTGTTGACGACGCGCGAAGATTCCACCTCACTGGTGCTCTTGCCGTTGAAGAGGTTGCTCGAGTCGACGCCGTTGACCAGGAAAGCATTCGAAGTGTCGCGTTGTCCGTTAGCCCAGATGGGAGCGTTGCCCAGGCCGCTGTTGCTGCCGGTGCCACCGGGGAGCTCAGCATTGACGCCGGTGGAGAGGATGGCGAGACCAGTAAAGCTCCCGGTAGGCAGGGGCACCTCATCGATTTGAGCTTTGTCCAGAACATAGCCGTTGGTGGTGTCGACGGTGTTGAGGAGGGGCGTGGCTTCGACGGTGATGGATTGACTGACCTGGCCGACCTTGAGGACGGCATTGAGGGTTGTGGTGCGATCGGCCTGCACAAGGATGCCAGGAAACTTCTGGGTTTCGTAGCCCTGATTGGCGATGGTAATGGTGTAGCGTTCGATGGGGAGATTCACCAGCGTGTACACGCCCTCACTGTTGGTGGTCGCAGTGCGAGTAAGGCTGGTTTGCTCGCCCGTGGTGGTGACGGTGGCGCCAGCAACAGCGGCTCCGGAGGCGTCGGTGACCTGTCCGGTGATGGCGCCGAGGGTCTGCTGGGCATGAATGGCGAGTGGAAGGGCAACGAAGGATGCGAGGAAAACCCAAAGGGCAAGAGCCAAGCGCCTGGACATCGGTAACCGCCTCCTCAGAAGATAGAAAACGTGCTGGCCGCGCCGGGAAAAGGTGCGGCGGCTGCGAGACGCAGTCTGCAAAACAAATTGGTTGAGACAAGAGCGGCTGCGAGAACCAGAAGGAGCCGAGTCGACGGGGACTTTCAGGAGAGAATAGCCCAGGCCGCGCTCCAGCCCAAGAAGAAAAAAGCAGGAAAAGAGAGAAAGCTGATGCGGGGGATAAATCCTGGTTATGAGAACTGGTCTCATGTACTCCCTTCCATGGCGATTTTCCCCTCCGGGCAAGCGTCATTTACGATAAGCGGCATGCGAAGTGGAATTCTTCTGGTATGTGCCGTAGTTGGGAGTGCCGCAATGCCCGGAATTGCGCCGCAGCGGATTCCGCTGGCGCCACAGCGGAGCTCGCCGCAGGACCTGGAGATTTCCGGGGACGTTCCGGGGATCCCGCAGGGAGCCGAGCGGTTTGTGCGCTACGAAGATCTGAGCCGACTGGCGCAGGTAACGTTCGCCGTAAAGGATGATGAGAATTTCTCAGGTCCGGTGAAGCTGACCGGTGTTCCTCTGGATGAGCTGTTGCGGGCACTGGGTGTCAGTGGCGGGCAACTGATTGCCGCGACTGCGGACGACGGCTATGAGGCGCATTACACGGCGGAATATCGCGCGACGCATCATCCGTTTCTGGTGCTACGGATCGGAGGACAGGAGCCGGCCCATTGGCCGAAAGGACCGAACGGGGAAAACTATGGGCCGTATTTGATTTCGCATGCTTCGTTCTCGCCGGCGTTTCACATTCTTGCGCAGAAGGAGGAGCCGCAGGTTCCGTACGGAGTGACGGGATTGAGGTTTCTCGATGAAGCCGCAGTGCTGAAGGAGCTGCGCCCGCCGGGCGCGAGATCGGCAACATCGCAGGCGATGCTGGGCTACCGGATCGTCGTGCAAAATTGCCTGCGCTGCCATCGCGAAGGAGATGTCGGCGGGACCAAGTCGCCGTTTGGCTGGCCGCAAATGGCGCTGATCGCGCAGGGGAATCCGGCGGCTTTTGGCAAGTATCTGGTACGACCCAATGCGGTGAACCCAGAGGCAACCATGCCGGCCAATCCGGAATATGACGCGGCGACGGTGGCTGCGCTGACGGCATATTTCCGGAGTTTTGCTCCCGAGCAGAAACCGTGATCCTGCGCTTCTCGAAAACGCTGCTGGTGGCGGCGGTTGGGTTCTACTACACGCTGGTGGTGTTCAACAACCTCACCGATTACGGGTCGAACTACGCATTCGTGCGCCATGTAATGCTGATGGATTCCACATTTCCGGGGAACCACGGGATGTGGCGCGCGATCCATCCGTTGTGGATGCAGGCGGTGTTTTACGATGCGATCATCCTGTGGGAGGCGGCGACGATGCTGCTGTTGTGGGCCGGAGCCATCGAGCTTCTGCGCGCGGCGGGCAAGCCGGGAACGGCGTTTCAGGAGGCGAAGACGCTGGCCATCGGCGGTCTGACGGCGAGCCTGCTGATGTGGCTTGTGGCGTTCCTGAGCATCGGCGACGAGTGGTTCCCGATGTGGCAGTCGCGCACCTGGAATGGCCAGGAGGCAGCGTCCCGGATGTTCCTGGTGGTGGGGGTAATTTTTCTTCTGGTGGCGATGCCGGAAGGGGAGTGAGGCCGCGGCTTCGGAAAGAGGGAAAACGGGAAATTAGCCAGAATTTATGGCTATAATTGACCGGTATGGAAATCAGCACAGGAGACGCTAAAAATCGGTTGTCTGAGCTTATCCGCAGAGCTGAAAAAAATGGTGAGACGATCGTGATCACGCGGCATGGCAAGGCGGTGGCTCAAATCGCACCAGCTCCGGTTCAGCGCAGGCGGGTGCGTCTGGGCTTAATGAAGGATCGTATCCGGCTTCTGCCGGGATGGAACAAGCCGGTGGATCCCGATCGCTTTCTCGATGGCGAGCTGTGAGCGGGTACCTGCTGGATACAAATGCTGCTCTGATCGCTTTGGCGGCGCCCGATCGGCTGTCCGCGAGCGCTCGCAAAGCCATCTCGGCCGGCACTAATGTGCTGAGCGTGATCTCGTACTGGGAAGTGCTGCTGAAGAGCATGAAGGGAAACCTCGACGTCGGGGATCCGCGCGCGTGGTGGCAGGACGCTCTCGATCAGCTGGCGGCCCGGTCGCTGGCGCTTCGCCCGGAACACGTGCAAATGGTGTATAGCTTGCCACCGATTCATCGGGATCCATTCGATCGCATGCTGATCGCCCAGGCGATTACCGAGGACCTGCAGTTCGTGACCGTCGACCGGGAACTGGGGAGATACAGCTCAACGGGGCTACGGGTGGCGCGGTAAGGACGATCCACGAGCGAATGACGGTGGACCCTCCGATCCGCGGCGTCCCAGTAAAATAGAGATGTGACCGATGAATTGATGGGGGGAAACGCTCCCGCGGTGGCGGGGGTGCAGGCTCGGCCCAAGGTGGGGTTCGTCTCGCTGGGCTGCCCGAAGAATCTGGTAGACAGCGAAGTGATGATGGGGCTGCTGGATAGGGCCGGAGCGGAGATGACTCCGCATGCGGAGGCGGCGGACATCCTGGTGGTGAATACCTGCTCCTTTATCGATAAGGCGAAGCAGGAATCGGTGGGTGCGATCCTCGAAATGGCGCGGCTGAAGACGGCCGGATCGGCGCGCAGGCTGATCGTGGCCGGATGTCTGGTGGAGCGCTACCGGGACGAGATTCAGAAAAACATTCCGGAAGTGGATGCGGTGGTGGGTACGGGCGAGCTGGAAGAGATTCTGGCTGCGGCGGGACTGGAATCGCCTGTGCCACGCTCGGTGCTCGAGCCATCGCCATTCAATATCCTTGCGAGCAAGGGTCATGCCGCGGTTCGGCCCGGCCAGGAAACTCTCTCCGGGACGCATCGAAGCGCGCATGGAACAGCCAGCTTTCGGGCCGAGGGCGATCGGCGCGAGATGCAGGGACGCTTTTCGCGCGCCAGCTGGGAGGGCGCGGAGGCGCAGCTGCCGCAGTACCTCTACGACCACACAACGCCGCGGCTGCGGGCGACCAGGGGCGCGTCGGCGTACATCAAGATTGCCGAGGGCTGCGATCATCCGTGCAGCTTCTGCGTGATTCCGAATCTGCGCGGGAAGTTCCGCTCGCGGCGGTTCGAGTCGGTTGTGGCGGAGGCCGAGGCGCTGGTGGCGGAGGGCGTGCGCGAGATTACGCTGATCGGCCAGGATACGACCTGCTACGGCGAGGATCTGGGTTTGAAAGACGGCCTGGCGTTGCTGCTGGACCGGCTGGCGCAGATTGAGGGCCTGACCTGGCTGCGGTTCCTGTATGCATATCCCAACCGGATCACCGGGCGGCTGCTGGAGACCATGGCGAAGCACGACAACATCTGCAAGTATCTCGACGTGCCGCTGCAACATGCGTCGGCGCCCGTGCTGAAGGCGATGAAGCGCGGGGGCGGGGCAGGGATTTTCCTGAAAATGATCAGGAAGGTGCGAGCGGCGGTGCCGGGGATCGCGCTGCGCACGTCTTTCATTGTGGGATTTCCCGGGGAGACGGACCCGGACTTTGAAGCGCTGTGCGATTTTGTGGCTGAGGCAAGGTTCGACTGGCTGGGAGTCTTTGCGTATTCCGACGAAGAAGGGTCCCAGGCGTTCGACCTGGGGACGAAGGTGCCGAAGCGGGTGATTGAGCAGCGCCGGCGAGCGCTGATGAAGCTCCAGCAGGGAATCAGCCGTCAAACGATGCGGGAACGCGTAGGGCAGACGTTCGATGTACTGGTGGAAGGCGAGTCAGAGGAAACGCCGCTGCTGTGGCAGGGACGGACGCGGTATCATGCGCCGGAGATCGATGGGACCGTGTACCTGAACGATTTTGGTCCTTTCGAAGCACTGACGCCGGGACAGTTTGTTCGCTGCAAGGTGACGGAAGCGCACGACTACGATTTGGTGGGGCGGGTGGTGGGAGCGGTGTCTGTGGAAGGCCCGGACTCGGATTCACGGCAGCGCGCGCTGGCCGGAGTGGGGTTGTGAGTGTGAACAACAAGATTTTGCGTTGCCCGACGTGCCGGGCGGTGGTCACGCAGAAGGAGGAGAACTTTCCCTTTTGCAGCGACCGCTGCCGGCTGATCGATCTGGGCAAGTGGGCCAGCGGGGCGTACCGGATATCTTCTCCGATTCTTGACCCCGAGGTACTGGAAGGACTGGGCGGCGATGCGACGCCGCATGGAGAGCATGACGAGGAGGACTGAGCTGCGCCCGCCGGGGGTGCGGGTTCATCAGGATGGAGCCGCCGCGACGCCGGCGGCGAAGGCCAGTTGGGCGTGGGCGGTGGGAACCTTTTTCGGGGTGGGGCGGCTGAAGCCTGGGCCGGGCACGTGGGCATCGCTGGCCGCGACCCTGATCTGGTATACAGGGTTGAACGCGGCGCATGTGAAGGGCGCTGCGGCGACGATCCTGACGCTGGTGGGAGCGCTGATGGTTACGCTGATGGGAATCCCAGCCGCCACGATTGTTGAGCGGGAAAGCGGAGTAACGGATCCCGGATTCGTGGTCATAGACGAGGTGGCCGGGCAGTGGGTGACGCTGGCAGTTGCCCGGGTGGACGTTGGCCACGGGCTGCTGGCTTTCGCATTGTTCCGGATATTCGATATTGTGAAGCCGTGGCCGGTGCGGCAGCTGGAGCGAATCCCAGGCGGCGCAGGCATCATGCTGGACGACGTGGGCGCCGGAGTGCTTGGGTTGCTGGTAATGCTGGTGGTGCAGGCGTGGTGGTGAGGACCGCGAACAAGCGGCGCGAGACAGCGAGTTAGACAGCAGCGATGGTACGCATCCTCAAGTCCGAACCCAGTACGACGCCGCGCATCGATGTGGTGTCGCCGGGGGCTGCTCTGCCGGGCGGCGAAGTGGAGGTGCGGGGCGCAAACCTGGGTGCGGTGGCCATGTCGCAGAACGATAAGGAGCGGGTGGGTGGACCGGAGCGGCGGCGACCCATCGCGATGCTGGGGGACCTGGCGGCTCCGGTGCTGCTGAGCCGGGGGGCGCGGCTGACCCTGCGCGTGCCGGAGGAGGCGGAGTCGGGGCGGCTGCGCATTTTGCAGAACGGCGCGCAAAGCAATGCGGTGGAAGTGCGCGTAGCGAGCCTGATTGCCACGGGTGTGCACGCGGTGGCGAATCCGGTGATGGATCACTCCGGGAATATCTTTGTGACGTTTTCGGGGCAGCGCGGACAGGAGACGCCGGTCTCGGTGTTTCGCATCGAGCGCGACGGTGAGATGCGGCCGTTTGTGCGCGGCATCATGAACGCGACCGGGCTGGCAGTGGATTACGAGGAGAACCTCTACGTCTCGTCGCGGCACGAGGGCAAGGTGTATCGGGTGGCGAAGAACGGCGCGTCCACGGTGTATGCGGAAGGCATGGGCGTAGCGACGGGACTGGCATTCGACGCGGATCAGAACCTGTATGTGGGGGACCGCAGCGGAACCATTTTCAAGATCGCGCCGGATCGGCAGATTTTCGTATTTGCGACGCTGGAGCCAAGCGTGGCGGCTTACCACCTGGCCTTTGGTCCGGATGGAACGCTGTATGTGACAGGGCCGACGACGTCGAGCTACGACGCGGTGTATGCCGTGAATCGCGATGGCGATATCGGGGTGCTGCACCGCGGGCTGGGACGGCCACAGGGCCTGGCCGTGGACATTGCGGGCAACGTGTATGTGGCGGCATCGCTGCAGGGGCGCAGGGGCGTGGCGGCGATTTCGCCGCAGGGCGAAGCTTCGCTGGCGGTGTCGGGGCCGGGGATCGTGGGCTTCAACTTTGTGCCGGGCGGAGGCGCGCTGCTGGCCACGAACACCTCGATTTATCATGTGACGCTGGGTGTGGAAGGATGGCGTCTGCTTTGATGGCGAAGCGGTGGGATTGATTCTGACGATGCATCCTGGAGATCGATGAACGCGGAGATCATCGCGGTGGGGTCGGAAATGCTCACGCCGTTCCGCCAGGACACCAACTCCCTGTACATCACGGAAAAACTGAACGAGCTGGGGGTGGCGGTCGACTTCAAGACGATCGCCGGCGACCGGCTGAAGCAACTGGCGGATGCGGTTCGGCATGCGCTGGGGCGCGTGGACATCGTGGTGCTTTCCGGCGGACTGGGGCCGACGGAAGACGACCTGACTCGGGAAGCGGTAGCGCAAGCGCTGGGTGCGCGGGTGAAGCGCGACCCGGACCTGATTGCCAACCTCTATGCGCGCGCCGCGTCGCGGCGGATGACAATCACGCGCAATAACGAAAAGCAGGCGGACGTGGTGGACGGGGCGACGATTTTGCCGAATAGGCTGGGCTCGGCGCCGGGGCAATGGCTGGACACGGTGGTGGGAAAGCATCGCAAGCTGGCGATGCTGCTGCCGGGTCCTCCGCATGAGCTGAAGGCGATGTTCGAGGAGCAGTGCCTGCCGCGACTGAGGGAGATTGTTCCGGAGCGGCATATCGCGACCCGTGTGCTGAAAGCGGCGATGATCGGCGAGTCGGCGGCGGACGCCAGGATTGCGCCGATTTACAGCCACTATAAGGATGTGGAGACCACGATTTTGGCGCACATGGGTGAGCTGGAGCTGCGGCTGACGTGCACGAAACCGATCGCCGAGCTGGCGCAGGCGCGCGTGGATGAGCTGGCGGGGAAGCTGGAAGAGGAGCTGGAGGATTTCATCTATTCGTCGCAGGGCGAGACGCTGGAGCAGATTGTCCTGTACTACCTGGAAATGCGCGGGGCCACGCTGGCCGTCGCGGAAAGCTGCACGGGCGGCATGGTGGCCGAGAGGCTGACCAGCGTGAGCGGGAGCTCGCGGTCGTTTGTGGGGGGAGCGGTGGTGTACAGCAATCGATTGAAGACGGAGCTGGCCGGCGTGAATCCACAGCTGATTGCGCGGCATGGCGCGGTAAGCCAGGAAGTGGCGATTGCGCTGGCCGAGGGAATTCGGGAGCGGTGCGGCTCGACCGTGGGGCTGGGAATCACCGGCGTCGCAGGGCCCACAGGCGGCACCGAGGAGAAGCCGGTGGGGCTGGTTTTCGCGGCTGTAAGCGATGCGGATGGGACGGAGTGTGTGGAGAAGCGTTTTCCCGGGGATCGGGCCGGGATTCGGTTCTACGCGAGCCAGCAGGGGCTGGACCTGGTGCGGCGCCGGCTGATGTAAGAGCGGTTCGGGGGAACCGGCGGAACTGCGCCTGTTTCAATCTCGTACAAATTATTTTGCTCACCCTCTTGCGCGAGGCCCGGTCTTATGTGTTACAGTGGGTAACACTATGGCGAGTAACACTCCATCGAATCACGATCCGGCCGAGCTGGGAGAGCTGGAGCGGGACATTCTGGGCATTGTCTGGCGGCTGGGCAAAGCCACGGCAGAGCAGGTGCGCGAGGAAGTTGACCGCCCGCTGAAAGACTCGACGATTCGCACGGTGCTGCGGCGTCTCGAGGAAAAAGGGTATCTGGCGCACTCGGTGGACAACCGGACCTTTATTTATCGATCGGCGGAGTCGCCGCAGAAGGTGGCGGCGCGGGCCGTGCAGCGCATCGTGGACTGGTTCTGCGAGGGATCGGTAGAGGAGCTGCTGGTGGGCCTGGTGGATTCGAAGGTGCTGAGCGGCGCGGAGCTGGAACGGCTGACGCGGCGTATAGCGGCGGCGAAGAAGCAGGAGGGAGGCAAAGCATGACGGCCATGATGATCGAGGCCGCGCTGCGGGCGCTGGTGTTTGCGATTGCTGTGGGCGCGGGGTTGCGCCTGCTGCGCGTGAGCAACGTTCCGGTGCGCAAGGCGGCGTGGAGCGTGGTGCTGATTGCGTCCGTGGCGATGCCGTTCCTGATGCGCTGGCCGGCGGCTGCGCCGTGGACGGGGCGGTTGGGATGGGTGGTGCCGATTCAGACGAAGGCGCTCGCGGTTCAGCAGAAGCCCATGGAACCGGCGCCGGTGGTGAGAGTGGCGTCCGATCCGGCGCAGGATGCCGTTGCAGCGAACACTGTGGCAACGGCGGACCCGCTGACGGTTTCCGCAGCAGCGGATGATGCTACGGTGAGCCTGACGGCGGTCGACGCCCAGCCGCGCGGAAGGTTCCACTGGCCGCCGGCAGCGCAGGCGATCACGATGGTTTATCTGGCTGTCGCCGGGGCGTTGCTGCTGCGCTTGCTGTGGGGCCTGGCAGTGGCAATGCGGCTTTGGATGACGGCCGAGTTCGTTTCGCCGCTGATTGCGCCGGAGCCGAATGTGCGCGCGAGCGCGAAGATTCCCTCGCCGGTAACGATTGGATCGGGTATTGTGCTGCCCGCGAGTTACAGCGAGTGGGATATGGAGAAGATAAAGATGGTTCTGGCGCACGAGCGATCGCATGTGCGGCAGTTCGATTTCTATCTGCAGCTGCTGGCCGGCTTGTATACGGCGATGTTTTGGTTCAGCCCGCTGGGCTGGTGGCTGCGGCGGACGCTTTCTTCTCTGGGCGAAGCCATTGGCGACCGCGCGGGACTGGATGCCGCCGCGAGCCGCTCCGGCTACGCCGAAGTGCTGCTTGAATTCGCGGCGATGCCGCGCCAAACCTTACCAGGAGTCGCTATGGCCCGGCCAGGCAATCTTTCTCATCGCATCGAACGGTTGTTGAACGAACATCTTTTCCGGAGCGCCTTTGCGGAGGGACGGCGGCGCGCAGTGGTTTCGCTGTTGCTGATCCCGGTCGCGCTGTTCGCGACGACGGCGCTGATTCGGGTGCAGGGAGCTGCGGCGCAGACGGCACCGAATCCGGCGACAGCCGCGCCCATGGCGGCTCCCGCTCCGCAGGCCGCACCAGATCAGACGGCGCCTGCGCCGACAACGGCTCCGGCGCCCGCTCCGGCCGCCACACCTCCCGCGGTTGCGAAGGCGCCGACCAAAGGTGAGGCGACTGCGGTTTTGCCAAACGGGGATTCGTTGACCGTAGAAGGACCGGATGCCAACGCGTTCGTCAGCGATGACAATCAGGGGGTAAGCGGCTACGCTTACCATTTTTCCGAAAACGGCGAGTCGTACGCGATCATCGATGGCACGGGGAACAACATCACCTTCTCCGGGAGCTGGAGCGATGACCGCAAAGCGGAGCTCGAGGCGGCACGCAAAATCGCGAAGGGACCGTTCCTGTGGTTCACGCATGAAGGGAAGTCATACATCGTCACGGATCCGGAGATCGTGGCCCGGATTCAGGCAATGTACAAGCCCATGGAAACGCTGGGGCTCCAGCAGGAGGATTTGGGAAAACAGCAGGAGGTTTTCGGCAAACAGATGGAAGAACTGGCGCGCGAGCAGGAAAAAGCGGCGCGGGTGAAAATGCCGGATTTGTCGAAGGAGATGGCGGATCTGAATGCAGCCGTAGCGAAGGCGAAAGAGGAGCAGGACAAGTGGGACAGCAAAGACCTGGCCGAGGCCGAGGCGAAGCTGAAGGCGGCCCAGGATCAGATGCTGACGCCGGAGAAGCTGGCCGAGCTGCAGGAGAAACTCGCCGCTGCGCAGGAGAATTTCGAGAGAATGGCCGACATGCAGGCGAAGCTGGGTGAGCTGCAGGCCAGACTCGGTGAGTTGCAGGGCGAGGCGGGAGCACGTCAGGGCGAGTTCGGCTCAAAGATGGGAGCCCTGGGTGCGCAGCAGGGTTTGTTGGGTGCGCAGCAAGGGAAGCTGGGCGCCGAAGAGGGACGACTGGCGAGGCAGGCCGATCAGCAGGTGCGCGGCATCATCGACCAGTGCCTGCGCAACGGGAAAGCGACACAGGTGCCAAACGTAAAGTGAGAGTTTAGGGATTAGAGTTTAGAGTTTCAGGGTTTGGCAATCAGGCATCGGAGATCAGAAAGAGATCTAGCTAGACCCAAACTCTAAACCCTAAACTCTAATGCCTGATCCGGCTGGTAGACTCGTAAGCGCAATGCCCCTGATCTTCTATTCGGTCGCCGCGCTGGCGGCGTACCTTCTTGGGTCGATTCCGTTTGGATATCTGCTGGTGCGCTTCTTCCGCAAGGAAGACATTCGCCAAAAGGGCAGCGGCAACATCGGCGCGACCAATGTGATGCGGTCGGGATCGAAGGGCCTGGGCGCGGTCACCTTTCTTCTGGACGTGCTTAAGGGATCGTGTGCGGTGCTGTTGTGCGGCGTGTGCGCGACGCGATGGGGCCTCGGACCGGATGTGCGGGCGAATGCGATCGCCATTGCGGCGCTGTTCGTCGTTCTGGGACACATCTACACGGTGTGGCTCGGCTTCAAAGGAGGCAAAGGGGTCGCGACGGCGTTCGGCGTCTTCCTGGCGCTGGCTCCATGGGCCGCGCTGGTGGGGCTGGGAGTCTTTGTGCTGGTGTTCGCCGCGTCGCGGTACGTTTCCCTGGGATCCATTCTGGCGGCGATAACGTTTCCTGTACTGGCGTTGTTACTGCCGCATGAGCCGCGCACAGTTTGGGCGACGGCAGCGCTGTTCATCATCCCGCTTATCGTGATCCTGAAGCACCACCAGAACATCGCGCGACTGATGAGTGGAACCGAATACCGCTTCGGCAAGGCCGGAGCAAGCAAGCCGGGGACCACCGCGGCATGAGCCGTATCGCGGTGATGGGCAGCGGCGCGTGGGGCACGGCGATCGCCATCAGCCTGGCGCGGCGGGGTGGGCACCGGATCGGGCTGTGGTCGTATGCGAAAGATGTTGCGCAGACGATGCGCGAGCAGCGGGAGAACGCGGCATTCCTGCCGGGATTTGAGATTCCGAATTCGGTTGCCGTTTTTGAGGACGCGGCCGAAGCGCTGGATGGAGCGGAAATTGTCCTCAGCGTGACTCCGTCGCAGTTTGTGCGCTCGTCGTATGAGGGATTTGCGCCGCATCTGCGCGCGGGACAGCTGCTGGTGAGCGCAACCAAGGGCATTGAAGACGAAACGTACCTGCGGATGACGCAGGTGATCGATGAGGTGCTGGCAAGACGGGGCATGAAGCTGCCATGCGGGGTGATGAGCGGGCCATCGTTCGCACAGGAAGTGGCGGCGGGCGCGCCAACGGCCATCACCATCGCGTCGGCGGATGCGCAGCTGGCGGCGCGCGTACAGCGCGAGTTTTCCAGCGGCACGCTGCGCCTCTACACCAATGACGATGTCGTGGGCGTGGAACTGGGCGGCTCGCTGAAAAATGTAATTGCCATCGCGGCAGGCATCGTGGCGGGGCTGGGGCTGGGATTCAACAGCAACGCTGCGCTGATCACCCGCGGCATGGCGGAAATCACGCGGCTGGCAGTAGCGTGCGGCGGCCGGCGCGACACGCTGGCCGGACTTTCAGGGATCGGCGATCTGGTGTTGACCTGTACGGGGTCACTCTCGAGGAACCGTACGGTGGGAATGGGCCTGGGGCAGGGGCGAAAACTGGACGAAATCCTGGCTGGGCTGGAAGGCAGAGTGGCGGAGGGTGTGCGAACTACATCCGCTGCGCTGGGTCTGGCACGCAAACACAGCGTGGAAATGCCGATCGCCGAGCAAATGGAGGCGATTTTGACGCGGGGCAAGGCCGCGGAGCGGGCGATTCAGGAGCTCATGCTGCGTCCCGGCCGCGACGAATAACACCGAATCGCCAGAGCGTTACGTCCGTCGGGTTCAGGCCGACCATTACGGTGGTAAGTCCTTGTTGACCCGCTCGGAAGGCACTTTTACCACCTTCGGGTGAAGCACGAAGAGCCTGAATCTTCGTAGACTGACGAAGAAAGGCTCAGCATGCAAGAAGTTGCTACCAGCGCGGACCGGCAGCCCTCTTTGCCGGGGACGCGAATTCGCTGGCGTGTCTTCGCGCGCTTCCTCGCCGTCTTCGCGGCGACAACGACGATCACGACCCTGGCGATGCTGGTTGCACAGCGCACTCTGCGCCCCGTATTGGCAGGCTGGGCAGTCGTGGTGATCGAACTGGGCGGAAGCGCGGCCGCGGCTTTGACCCTGAGCGTATGGCTGGAGCGGCGTATCCGGAAGCTTGTGCACACTCTCGAATCCGGACTTGGGAACCGCGACCAGGGTTTCGACGCATCGGATGACCTGTTCGCCGAAGTGATCCCGACGTGGCAAGGCCTGTTGAAGACATTGCGGGAACAGGGCCAGGAAAAGAATGAAGAGGCGCTGAGCCACTACGAAACGCTAAAGGACCTGATGCGCATGTTCGCGAAGGCGGTGGATGAACGCACCGCCTATCTGCGAGGCCACTCGGAGCGCGTCGCCGCCTATGCGGCGGCCATTGCGTGGAAGATGGGTCTGAACGCAGAGCAAGTGGAGCGAATCCGGCTGTCAGCGCTGCTGCACGACATCGGGTGCCTGGGAGTGGAAGACTATCTAGTGATGAAGCAAACGCCGCTCTCGCCCGAGGAGTTCGAGATCGTAAAGGCGCACACGGTGAAGGGTGCTGCGATTCTGCGGCCGATCAGCATGCTGCAGGACCTGGTGCCCGGCGTGGAACTGCACCACGAATCGCTGGATGGTCTGGGCTACCCCTATGGCCTGCGCGGCGATCAGATTCCGCTCATGGCGAGAATTGTCTCGGTGGCGGATTCGTTTGACGCGATGACCACACCGCGGCCGTATCAGGCGGCGATGAACGCGGATTACGTGCTGGACATCCTGGAGCGGCTGGCGGGTACGCGGTACGACCCCGCGGTGGTGGACGCGCTGGCGGAGCTGGTGAACACGGGCGCGCTGGAAATAAAAGATGTACGGACTCCGGTTTCGTTTCGCATGAGAAAGCCAGTGCCGGAGCTGGTCTGAGCTCTCGGCGAGACCCTCAACACGCCATCGGAAGGTTCGCTACACTCGAAGAGGTGTATTGAGGTCGCCGCTTTCATGATTCAGACGCTGTTCGGCAGCCTGAAGGAAGAGCAGGAGCCGGAAAAGAAAACCATCCTCGAGCGCATGCGAGAGGCGGTGACGCGGACCCGCGACAGCCTGGGGGAGCGCATCGACAGCGTGCTGGCGATGACACGCGCGGTGGATGAGTCAGCGCTGGAAGACCTGGAAATGAGCCTGATCGCGTCGGACATCGGCGTGACCACGTCGGCGGAAATTGCAGGCAATCTGCGGGAGCACGCGAAACGGCAGCAGATTCAAGATGGGGCAGAGCTGAAGGCACTGCTGAAGGAGCAACTGCGGGCGATTCTGGACGAGAATGCGCAGCCAGCGGCAGCGGTGAGTACGCCACCTGAAGTGATCATGATGGTTGGGGTGAACGGGACAGGTAAGACGACGACGAGCGGTAAGCTCGCGGCGCTGTATCGCGCGCAGGGAAAGACCGCGCTGCTGTGCGCGGCGGATACATTTCGCGCCGCGGCGATCGAGCAGCTGGAAGTGTGGGCGGAACGCAGCGGCGTGGAGATGATCCGCACGAAGCAGGGCGGCGATCCTTCCGCAGTGCTGTTCGATGCGCTGCAGGCGGCCAAAACGCGCCAGATCGACGCAGTGATTGTGGACACCGCGGGACGTCTGCATACGAAAACGGGCCTGATGGCGGAGCTGGACAAGATGCGGCGCACCGCGCAGCGGATCATTCCCGACGCGCCGCATGAGGTGTTGCTGGTACTGGATGCGACGACCGGACAGAACGGACTGCAGCAGGCGCGTCTGTTTACGGAGTCGGCGGGTGTGACGGGTATTGTGCTGACCAAACTGGATGGAACGGCGAAGGGCGGCATCGCAGTAGCCATTGCGCGGGAGATGAAGCTGCCGGTGCGCTTTGCGGGAGTAGGAGAAGCGCTTGAAGATTTACTGCCGTTCGACAGCGCGGCATTTGTGAATTCGTTGCTGGAGAATTAGCGAGGCGGGGCTTCGCGGGCTGAAAGGAAGTCGTGAGCAAGGAAATCGATGGCCTGCCCCCGGACGAAGGATGGATGCAGCGAGCGCTGGAACTGGCGCAGCATTCCGTGGGCCTGGCGTCTCCGAACCCCGCGGTAGGATGTGTGCTGGTGAAGGACGACGTGGTAGTCGGTATCGGACGCCACGAGTACGACAAGAGAGACCACGCGGAAATCGTCGCACTGAAGAATGCGGGTGAGGCGGCGCGGGGCGCAACGGCTTATGTGACGCTCGAACCTTGTTGTCACACCGGGCGCACCGGCCCATGCACCGGGGCGCTGATCGAAGCCGGGGTGACGCGGGTGGTGATGGCGACCAGGGATCCGAACCCCGCGGTCAGCGGCAAGGGAGCGGAACAGTTGCGCGCCGCGGGGGTTGCAGTGACGAGCGGCGTTCTGGAACGAGAGGCGCGCCGGATCAATGACGGTTTTGCCAAACACATTCAGACAGGTTTCCCCTTTGTGACGCTGAAGGCGGGCGTTTCCCTGGATGGCAGAATCGCGCCTGCTCCGGGAAACGCGCCGCGTGGCGCTCCGGTGTTCCTGACCGGTGAGAAAGCCCGGGCGCAGGTGCAGGAGATGCGCCACGCCGCGGATGCCCTGATTACGGGCGTCAATACGGTGCTGCAGGATGACCCACACCTAACCGATCGCTCAGGATTACCGCGCCGCCGTCCACTGCTGCGCGTGGTTGTGGATTCGGGGCTGCGTACGCCGCTCGATTCGAAGCTGGTGCGGACAGCACACAATGATCTGCTGATTTTTTGCGCGGTCGCCCCGACCCAGCGGCAACGGACGCTGGAGGCACTCGGGGTGCGGGTGGAGCGGGTGGCGACCGCGGAGGCGGCTGGAGATCAATTTGCCGCGCGAGGACGGGCGGTTCGCAGAAGCGGGGTGTGCCTGAAGGCCGTGATGAAGCGGCTGGGGGAAATGGAGATTCTGTCGGCGGTGCTGGAGGCGGGCGGCCAGTTGAACGCATCGGCGCTGAGCGGTGGACACGTGGATAAAATTACGTTGTTTTATGCGCCGGTCTTCCTGGGACCGCACGCGGTGCCGCTGCTGCAGGAGCCGATTGCCAGACCTCTGCTGCCGATTCCGCCTGCGGTCGAATGCGTCGGTGAGGATGTGCGCGTCGACATCTGGCTGCGAGACCCCTGGGGAGAAAGCTGAGCCATGTTCACCGGAATCATCGAAGCCACGGGGACGATAGCGGCAGTGGAGCAGCGCAAGGGAACCACACGCATGGTAATTTCGGCCCCTGACTTTGCGAGCCGACTGCGCAAAGGCGACAGCATTGCCGTGAGCGGAACCTGCCTGACCGTGCTGGAGATCGAGCCGCCCGTCTTTCATGCGGATCTGGCGGCGGAGACGCTGGCGCGGACCTCGCTTGGGCTGCTGAAGTCGGGGTCTGTTGTGAATCTGGAGCTGCCGACTGCCGCGGGAGCGCCACTGGGTGGGCACATTGTTCAGGGGCACGTGGATGGCCGCGGGGAGTTGGTGTCGTTCGATCCTGTGGATGCTGTTGCCGATCCGGAACTGACAGATTGGTGGCTGCGAATGAGGGTTCCGGAGAACACGCGGTCCTACATGGTCGAGAAGGGGTCGATCGCTATCGAAGGAATCAGCCTCACGATCGCGACCTGGGACGGAGAGACGGTCGGGGTGGCAATTCTGCCACACACGCGCAAGGTGACGAATCTTCGGGTGCTGAAACCGGGCG
>JASHPM010000098.1 GCA_030038115.1 Acidobacteriaceae bacterium
CGCCCGTCCGGAACTCCCAATCTTTGCGTTGGATACCACGCATGCCGCCTCGGATGCAGATGACCTCTGAAAATTCACGTTTCGAGCGCCGGACGTCGCCTAAACCTCCCATTTTTAGATACTTCCCTTTATGCATCGCCTTCGCCATTTCGAGCATCAGATAGATTGACAATAACTCACTCAAGTGCGATCCTTACCCAGAACAACGCACTTCTCAGGAGCACCAGCAACATGGCAAAGATTATCGGTATCGACCTCGGCACGACCAACTCGGTCGTCGCCGTTATGGAGGGCGGTGAGCCCAAAGTGATCCCCAACGAAGAGGGCGGCCGGACCACCCCCTCTGTCGTCGCTTTCACCAAGTCCGGCGAGCGTCTCGTCGGCCAGGTCGCCAAGCGCCAGGCCATCACCAACCCCGCCAACACCATTTATTCCATCAAGCGCTTCATGGGTCGCCGCTTCAACGAAGTCAGCGACGAAATGAAGATGGTCCCCTATAAAGTCGTCCAGCAGGGAGACCACGTCGCCGTCGAGGCGCAGGGCAAGCTCTACACGCCCCCGGAAATCTCCGCGCTCATCCTCCAGAAGCTAAAGAAAGCTGCCGAAGACCATCTCGGTTCGCCCGTCACCGAAGCTGTCATTACCGTCCCGGCCTACTTCAACGACGCACAGCGCCAGGCCACCAAGGACGCCGGCAGGATCGCCGGTCTCGACGTCAAGCGTATCGTCAACGAGCCCACTGCGGCCGCGCTCGCTTACGGGTTGGACAAGAAGAAGGACGAAACCATCGCCGTCTACGACTTCGGCGGCGGCACCTTCGACATCTCCATCCTCGAAGTCGGCGAAGGCGTCATCGAAGTCAAATCCACCAACGGGGACACGCACCTCGGCGGCGACAACATCGACCAGCGCATTGTCGACTGGCTCATCGATGAGTTCAAAAAGGACGAAGGCCTCGACCTGCGCGCCAGGGGCAACGAAATGGCTCTGCAGCGTCTGCGCGACGCCGCCGAGCGCGCCAAAATTGAGCTCTCTACCGCCCTTGAGACCGAAATCAATCTGCCCTTCATTACCGCGGATGCGACCGGCCCCAAGCACCTGGTCCGGAAGCTCACCCGCGCCAAACTCGAACAACTGGTCGAGGACATCATCCAGCGCTCCGTCGAGCCCTGCAAAAAGTGCATGGCCGACGCCGGTGTCGATGCCAGCAAGATCGACGAGGTCGTGCTCGTCGGCGGCCAGACCCGCATGCCGCGCATCCAGCAGCTGGTCAAGGACCTCTTCGGCAAAGAAGGCCACAAGGGCGTCAACCCCGATGAAGTCGTTGCCATCGGTGCAGCCGTCCAGGCCGGTGTACTCGCCGGAGAAGTGAAGGACCTGCTGCTCCTCGACGTGACCCCGCTGACCCTGGCCATCGAAACCCTGGGTGGCGTCGCTACCCCGATGATCCCGCGCAACACGACCATCCCCACCAAGAAGACCGAGACCTTCTCGACCGCGGCCGACAGTCAGACCGAAGTCGAAGTCCACGTCCTCCAGGGCGAGCGCCCCATGGCTGCGCAGAACCGCACGCTGGGCAAGTTCAAGCTCAGCGGCATTCCGCCCGCGCCGCGCGGCGTCCCGCAGATCGAGGTCACCTTCGACATCGACGCCAACGGTATCCTCAACGTGACCGCGAAAGACATGGCCACCGGCAAGGACCAGAAGATCACCATCACGTCGTCTTCGGGTCTCAGCAAGGAAGAAGTCGATCGCATGGCGAAGGAAGCCGAAGCTCACTCCGCCGAAGACAAGGCCAAGCGTGACGAGATCGAAGCGCGCAACCAGCTCGACTCGCTCGTCTACAACATGGAAAAGATGTTGAAGGAGAGCGGCGACAAGGTCAGCGGCCCAGAGAAGGCCGAGGTCGAGTCGGCGCTGGCCGACGCGAAGAAGGTCCTTGAAGGCCAACCGAGCCCGGCCGAGCTGAATTCGGCGCGCGAGAAACTCACCGCCGCCTCGCACAAGCTCGCCGAGGCCATGTACAAGGCCAACGCTGCTTCGGCGACCGCAGGTGCCGGCGTTCCTCCCACCGACGGAGCAGGCTCCCCCACGGGAACCGCCGAGAAGAAGGACGAAGGGGTCATCGACGCCGAATACATCGACGTCGACGACAAGAAGTGACGCCGCTTGCGAGGCGTCCGAGCCTCGCGGCGATCATCCTGAGGAGCGAGAGCGACGAAGGATCCCAATAGAACCAGGGGCGTTCCACATGGAACGCCCCAAAATTTCAGAGCGTAAGGAGTATGCAGTTGACAGGAAGTTCCCCCATGACCAACACCCTTTGGAAATGCGAACAGCTGCGCGCTGGCCAAATCACCAACCGAGTCATGTTCGACACCGAGCAACAGGCCCATCACTTTGTCGACCAGATGCGCAGTGTCGAGCCCGACATCTTCTGGCGCATCGAACCTGTCGACGCAAAGATGGTTTGGAACTGACCTACGTTTAACGTGCAGCGTTAAACGTGCTACGCTAAGGAACGGTGATCCGGTCATTCGCGGACAAAGAAACCGAGCGGCTCTTCCAGCGCTTCCATAGCCGCCGGTTCGCGTCGGTTGAACGGATCGCCTTTCGCAAGCTCCGGCAGATCGAAAGCGTGGACCGGATTGAAGAGCTTTCCGAACCGCCCGGAAACCGCCTCGAAAAACTCCGTGGCGATCGTCAGGGCCAATGGAGCATCCGGATCAACGATCAGTGGCGAATCTGCTTTGAATGGAGGGATGGAGATGCCTGGCAGGTCGAAATCATCGACTACCACTAAGTCCGTCTCGCAGAAAATGCCTCCACTGCATCCCGGTGAAATGCTCCGCGAGGACTTCATGAAGCCGCTCGGGCTCTCCTCGAATGCGCTGGCTCTGGCTCTGCGCGTACCAGTTACCCGTATCTCGGAAATCGTGAACCAGCGTCGCAGCATCAGCGCCGATACGGCACTACGTCTCTCCCGCTATTTCCGCATGTCGCCCAACTTCTGGCTGCGCCTGCAAACGCAATATGATCTGGACATGGCCGAAGACCAACTCGCCTCCACCATCCGCCGCGAAGTCCGCCCCGCTCCGCGCGACGCCAAAACAGGAGAACTGAAACCCGCCGCCACGGCCTGATAGAAGAAAATGCCCACCACCCAGCACAAAGACTATTACGCGACGCTCGGCGTCAGGAAGTCTGCCTCCGCCGAGGACATCCGCAAGGCCTTCCGTAAGCTGGCGCGCAAGTATCACCCCGACGTCAATCCGGGTGACAAGAAAGCCGAGGAGAAGTTCAAGGAAATCTCCGAGGCCAACGACATTCTCTCCGACGACAAGAAGCGCAAGATTTACGACCAGTTCGGTTTCTACTCTGACCAGATCGATCCCGCCGCTGCCGAAGCCGCTGCTCGCGCCGGTTATGGCACCCGCGGCCAGCATCACGGCCCCATCGACTTCGAAGGGTTCGACTTCTCCGAAGAAGCCCCCGGTACGGGCGGCTCCGGCTCCGGCTGGGGCAGCTTCCGCGACATTTTCTCCGGTATGTTCTCGAAGGAGCGCCAGGCCCAGGGCCCGCAGCCCGGCACCGACCTCGAATACCAGGTCAACGTCGACTTCTGGACCGCCATCCGCGGCGGCGTCGCGCGCCTTGAAATCCAGCGCCAGGAAATCTGCCCCTCCTGCCACGGACGCACCACCACCGGTGGCTCGCAAACCTGCCCCGAATGCCAGGGTTCCGGTCAGGTCACGCAGATGGGTGGCCGCATGAAATTCAACATCCAGTGTCCTCGTTGCGGCGGCAGCGGCAAAGCGCAAAACGCCTGCTCCACCTGCCACGGTGAAGGCGTCGTCTACCGCACCGAGCCGCTCGAGTTCCGCATCAAGCCCGGCACCCGCGACGGTCAGCGTATCCGCCTCGCCGGCAAAGGCAACGCCGGCCTTCATGGCGGCCCACCTGGCGATCTCTATCTCATCATCCGCACCGGCCCGCATCCCGTTTACACTCGGACCGGCGACGACATCTATATCACCCTCCCCGTCACCGTCTCTGAAGCTGCCCTCGGCGGTCGCATCGATGTCCCCACTATCGACGGACGCGCGCAGCTCCGCGTCCCACCTGGCACGCAAAGCGGGCAAAAGCTCCGCATGCGCGATCGCGGCGTCGTTTCCGCCACCAAAGAAGGCACGCGCGGCGACCAAATTGTCACCGTGGAAGTATCCGTTCCCCAGGTCCGCGACGAACGCTCCCGCGAAATCCTGAAGGAATTCGCCAAACTCAACCCCGAAGATCCTCGCGAATCCATCTGGGCTAAGGTCTAATCGTGGTGTCCCTCGAAACCCCGCGCCTCATCCTGCGCGAGATGACCCCGCACGACGCTCCCGCTCTTTACGCCGTCCTCGGCGACGAGGAAACTATGCGCTGGTATCCACGCAGCTTCACGCTCGCCGAGGTCGAGGAGTGGATCGCCCGCCAGATCGCCGATTATCCCTCCGGCGCCGGCCTGCTCGGCCTCGTCCTCCGGGAAACCGGTCAGCTCATCGGCGACTGCGGCCCCGTGTGGCAGACAGTCGACGGCCCTCCCGAGCTCGAAATCGGCTACCACGTCCACCGCGATCGCCAAAACCAGGGGCTCGCCACTGAAGCCGCGCGCGCCGTCCGCGACTATGCCTTTACCACTCTTGGTTGCGGTCATGTCATTTCGCTGATCCGCCCCGAGAATCTTTCCTCTCGCCGCGTAGCCGAGAAAAATGGCCTCACCCTCAACCGCACCGTCTTCTGGCGCGGCTTCGACCACTGCGTTTACAGCCTCGCGAAAGCCTCCTCCCAATGACGCCCGCCCCGCATCGCCATCCCATCCCGACGCCCATTCGCGACCCTCAGCACGACCGCGACCACCGCCATGCCACCCAGCTTCTCAACGCATCGATGTCCTATGCGCGTCTCATCCTCCGCCGCTATGGCCAGCTCGCCCCCTTCGCGTTCGCCATGGACCGTGAAGGTCAGATCGCCCGCCAGACCCTCGACATCCCGCGTCTGCCCCGCGACCCCGAGCGTCTCTGGAAACTCCTCGCCGAACACATCGCGAACCGTGTCCGCCGCCGCCAAATCCAGGCCGTCGCCATGTGCGCCAACGTCGCCCTCGCCGCACCGTCCGCCGAAGGTTACACCGACGCCGTCATCCTCACCATTGAGCAGGAATCAGGCCACGCCCTCCAGGTTACCGTCCCTTACAAAATCTACGGCGGCCAGCTCCACAACCTTCTCCCGCGCCGCATTGCCCTCGGCCAAACGCTCGTCGAAGGGACCGATCCCCACTTCTTTGCACCTGGGAGCTGAAGGCCCACGCAGGATTCTCATAGTCGTCCCCTCGGCAGCGGTGCATAATGTGAATCGGCGATGCCCACTAAACGCAAATCCAAAGGCGCCTACATGATCTCGGCCGTCGCCGAGATGTACGAGATCCACCCTCAGACTCTCCGCCTCTACGAGCGCGAAGGCCTGCTCAAGCCCTCCCGCACCGAAGGCAACACCCGCCTGTACACCGACGAGGACCTCGAGCGTCTCGAATTCATCCTCAACCTGGCCCGCGACCTCGGTGTCAACATCGCGGGCATCGCCATCATCCTGCAGATGCGCGAGCGCATGGAAACCATGAACCGCCAGATGCAGGACTTCGTCGACTACGTCCGCACCGAGATGATCTCCCGCATGCAGCACGCTGCCGATCAACCCGGCGCAGCCATGGTCCCCCTCCGCCGCCCCGTCGTCGTCCCCGCCGAAAAACCCCGCCGCTAAGCGCCGCACCTCATCGCGCCCTGATGAAAAAGGCGTGCCGCCACGGCACGCCTCTCCATCTTTCCTGCTCCCTGCTCTTAGTGCGGCTTCCTGTACTCGATCTCGTCTTCCCGCAAATAATATTCCGCCGAGCACGCATCGCCGCCGCAGATCATCGACTCCAGCCCCACATACTGTGCCCGCGTTATCAAACCCAGCACTCCGCACTTCGGGCAGGCCAGCACCGCCACAAAAGGATTCCGCGAGTCGCCCATCGGCGCCGCATTCTCCAGCACAAAGAGCGTTCCTGGTTCCATCTGTTCCGGTATCCACTCATCCAGCATCTGAAGATCTTCCTGCATATCAACCTCCTGTGTCGTGCTGTGTGCTCACATGAATCCGGCCTCTGGGAAAATGCCGAATCGAAGCGGTGCTCTTTTTGTGTCACGCTGCTTGTGGCTGGCCTCCTTCGGAGCAAAGCTCCGCCTTCACAGGAAATCCTGTTCGATTAGATACGACTTTTCGGGAAATGTCTCTGCCTTCGAGGAGAGCTTCTCCGGCTCGCGCCGCATGTGCCGCGTGTTCTGCTGCGGCCTTGCTCGTGCTCGATTCTCGCTCGGGCATCACAGGCGGCATCTCTACGGTCGCCCTGATCCGGTCAGATGTAAACCTGCCGTTTCCGGGCAGCCCGTCAGTTGACGCCATTCTCCGTGGCCCACTGCGTCATGTCAATCCCAACTTTCGGGTCAGGTTATCTGCCCAGGTTCGTCACCCCATCCCCCGCTGGTCACTCGCTCCGGAATCAAATTCGTTATTTTCGCGTGTTACCCGCGCGGTCTCATCGTGACGGCTTCGCCAATCCCGCTGCCACCGGCCCGCGCACCGCCTCCTTCACCGCTTCCGCCACGCGATCAACCTCCACCGGCTTCACATAAGGATGTATCGGCAGACCCAGCACTCGCTCCGCCGCGCGCTCCGCTATCGGAAAACTTCCGCTCGCCCATTCCATCTCTTTTGCAAGTTCCGCATAAACCGGCTGCAAATGCAGCGGCGTCGGATAATGCACCGCCGTCGGAATCCCCGCACCATGGAGTGAAATCTCCACTGTCTCCCGATCCTCCACTTCAATCGTGTACTGCGCCCACGCACTCGTCCGCTCCGGCAGCACCCGCGGGGTGTGCACGGCATCCTTCAGCAGCGCATTGTATCGATCCGCAATCTCCGCCCGCGTCGTCAGCTCCTCGTCGAAGACTTCCAGTTTCGCCAGCAGCACCGCCGCCTGCAGCGTATCCAGTCGCCCGTTGATGCCGATGCGCGTATGCCGATACCGCCCCTCCTGCCCGTGATTACGCAACTCCCGTATCGCGCCGGCCAGTCCATCGTCATTTGTGAAGCAGGCGCCGCCGTCGCCATAGCAGCCCAGCGGCTTCGATGGGAAAAAGCTCGTGCATCCAATCGTGCTCAGATTCCCCGAGTGCCTCCCCTTGTACAGAGCGCCAAAACTCTGCGCCGCATCCTCAATCACCGCCAACCCGTAGCTCTTCGCAATCGCATTCACCGCATCCATCTCCGCCGGCTGCCCGTATAAGCTCACCGGCAGAATCGCTTTCGTCCGTGGCGTGATCGCCGCTTCAATTTTCCGGGGATCAATGTTGTATCCCACCGGCTCAATATCGACGAACACCGGCCGCCCGCCCAGCAGCGTGATCATCTCGCCGGTCGCGAAAAAGGTGAACGGTGCCGTGATAACCTCATCGCCCGGGCCGGTTCCCAGCGCCATCAGCGCCAGCAGCAATGCATCGGTTCCGCTCGCGCAGCTGATCGAGTGCCGCGCCCCCACGCGCGCCGCCAGCCGCTCCTCCAGCTCCCCGACCTCCGGTCCCAGGATGAACCGCTGATGATCGAGCACCTTCCGGATCCGCGCGTCCACCTGCGCCCCGATGCGCTGGTACTGCGCCTTCAGATCGACAAATTCCATGGCTCTTTCATTGTCGCGCACTGGCGATTGTGCGGCAGCTCCCATTAACGGCTGCCGTTGCCGTTGGCGCGCAGCGCGTCCGCCTGAGCGGCAGGTCCCAGCTTCTCAATCTGCTGCTGCACCTCGCTGCGAAACGCCAGCGGATGGGCGATCTTGTGAAACTGTTCCGAAGTCCCGCCTGTTCCAATCATGGTGATCGAGCCGTATCCCAGGATCCGCCCCATCCCCGGCTCGCTCACCTCGATCGTCTCTACCTTATTCAGCAGCATCTCGATCGTCCTCCGGCTCGCGATACCGGTTTTGATCACCACCCGCCGCGTCGTCACCGCCATCTCCGTCGCATTGCGTCGGACGGTCCCAACCAGAAGCACAATCAGCCCGCACGCCAGCAGCGCTGCCCCGCCATATTCCGCCCAATGCCGGCTTGTCGGTTCCATCTGCGCGTGCGCCAGTGCGTACCAAAGCAAATAGCCGCCCATCGCCCACAGCACGCACGCCGCAAAAATGTGCCCCAGCATCACGATCCAGTGCAGCCGCGTCGTATAAACCACCTTCTCTCCAGGAACCAGGGTCTTGTCGATGTAGCTCATGCTCCTCCTTGCCCAACCCGCTGCCGCACGCCCTCGGACGCGCATTCGTACTCCCTGGCAGTGTCCCACATCCGCGCGTTACGCAGGATAATTTGTTATTGTTCGGATTCCTATCGTTTCAGCCCCTGAATCGTCGAACCTCTCAGCGGCTCGTCAGAGAATAATCTGTTCATGCGCGTTACCCTCCTCGCCTTCGGCGTTCTCCGCGATCACCTCGGGGAAACCGCCCGCCCGCTCGAACTTCCCGCCGGCTCGACCGTCCGCGACCTCCTTGACCGCTGCCGCGCGCTTGTCCCGGAAAAATCCGCACCATGGTCCTCCATCGCTGTCGCCGTCAACCAGGAATACGCTCCCGCCACGCACGCCCTGGCCGACGGAGACGAGGTCGCTCTCCTCCCGCCTGTCAGCGGCGGCTCTCCCAAAAAAGCGCCCTCTCCCCCGCTCTCATCGCCCCGTTTCAACGTCGCCCTTACTGACGACCCCATCGATATAGCCGCTCGCACCGGGACCCTCAGGCGCGGCGAAGACGGAGCCGTCGTTCTCTTCGACGGCATCGTCCGCGACAACAGCCAGGGCCGCCGCACCCTTTACCTTTTCTACGACGCCTATCCGGACATGGCGCTTACCCGGATGAAGGTGCTTGCCGCCCGGGCTCTTGCCGACTTTCCCATCCGCGACCTCGTGATCGTTCATCGCCTCGGCCGTCTCGAGGTCGGCGAAACCAGTGTCCTCATCGCTGTCGCCGCCGCCCACCGCGCCGCCGCCTTCGATGCGTGCCGCTGGCTTATCGACACCCTCAAGCAAACAGTCCCCATCTGGAAAAAGGAATTCTTCGAGGATGGTGCCGTCTGGGCTCAGGGCGATCCCTTCCCTCCCGAACTCACCCCGCACGCTGGCAAGATTCACAAACTCCCCGCACCGTCAGTGGCCGCAAAATCAACCAGGAGGGCCACTGCCCGAGCCAAACGTGCACAGTCCCGCAAACCGGAGCGTGCCCGTTGAATTCCATCTGGCCGCGCTTCGCCCTCCTGACGCTCGTCGCCCTGTGCGCTGCGCCCGCAATCTCTCAGGAACCATCCAACGCGCCGCCGCCCACGTTCCACGTCAAGGTCCGCCTCGTCAACGTCTTTGTCAACGTCACCGACGCCAACGGCGCCCCGATCGGCGGCCTCCAGCAAGACGATTTCACCCTCTCCGAAGACGGCGTCCCGCAGAAAATCTCCTACTTCGAGCGCCAGACCGACATGCCGCTCTCCCTCGTCCTGGCCATCGACACCAGCGGCTCCGTCCGCAAAGACCTCGATATCGAAGTCCGCGCCGCCCACGACTTCATGCGCGCTCTCCTCCGCCCCGTCGACCGCCTCGACCTCATCGAGTTCAACTCCTCCGTGCGTGAAGTCGTCCCCTTCACCGCCGACCTGCGCCGCCTCGACTGGGGCCTCAACAATCTCATCCCTGGCCCCGCCACCGCCCTCTACGACGCCATCTATCTCTCCGCGCAGAACCTCGCCCCACGCTCCGGCCGCAAAGTCCTGGTCGTCATTTCCGACGGTGGCAACACCGTCAAAGGCGTCGACTACCAGCAGGCCCTCGATCAGGCCATCCGCGACGAAGTCATGGTTTACAGCCTCATTGACATCCCCATCCTCAACGACGCCGGCCGCGACACGGGCGGCGAGCATGCCCTGATCACCCTCTCCCAGGAGACTGGCGGCAAGTACTACTACGCTGAATTCGGCGATATCTCCGGTGCTTTCCGGAAAATCTCCGAAGATCTCCGCACGCAGTATCTGATCGGCTATTATCCCGTACAACGCCGCAGCCAGACCGACTTCCGCCGCATCCAGGTCACGCTCAAATCCAACTCCTCCTGGACCCTCCGCTATCGCCCCGGCTACTACGCCACGCCCTCAACCCCGCTCGACCAGTAACGCGCCCCAGGCCTGTCATCCTGAAGCTGAGCGTCGCGAGGCGGAAGGATCTGCGGTTGTTCTTGTCGGCCAGGGGACAGAGTAGTTTCCAGGTGGCCGGTCAGTCGCCGGAACCCGCGGATTGCCCCTCACCGTATTATTCAAGTGAGGCAGAGGTCCCGCCGTGGCGTGAGTAGCATCGGCTGCCGGCTGCTTCACCGCGTCACAATCACTTCGTACAGATTGTCCTTCGCCAGGAAGAACTTGATCCCCCCCCACCCCTTGAACAGCTGCTCGATCTTTCGGTTCGTGTACACCCGCTGCACCGGATACGGCTCTGACTCCTGCATCGCGATCTCCGGCCCCGCCGTCAGATGATACCGGCAGTATGCCGTAAAGGGCCCCGTAGGCTTCGAGTGAAAAATCGCCAGCACCTTGCCGTCTCTCAGCGTCGCATCTTTCAGCCGCGAAACCAGCGCCTCGATCAGCCCCTCCGGAATGTAATCCAGCGTTGCCCACAGCAGCACCACGTCAAACTGCCGTCCGTGAAAATTCAGATTCTGCTCGAAAAACCCCTCAATATCGAACCGTGGCGGTTCGCCTTCTTCCGCTGGGGGCAGCTGCCACTCCTTGCGCAGCGACTCACTTACCACATCGGCCATGTACACGCTGTGTCCCATTTCCGTCACGAAGTTGATGTTTTGCGGCGATGTCGGCCCTATATCCAGCACACGCAACCCGTTCTCCGTTCGCAAATGCTTCAGCAGCGCCTCCCACCCGCTCGAGTGCCGCGGAATCCTCGGCCCCGTCAGCAGCGTCGGCCGCTCCCGGCCCTCCTCATCGCGTCTCCTGCGGAAAAGACTCACCATTCCCGGCTCTGATCCCTCGTCCTGGATTGTAACGGCCCGCGCGCTTTCCCGGTTCCCTGCTGTTTTTCGCTCCCGCCCGCGAGCCCTGAATTTCGCCGGCGTGCTTTGCTAAGATGGCTTGCGAACCAGCGAATCGGAGTCCAAAACGAATGAAACCCGGCCCACTGCTCCTCTCTGCTCTTCTCTTCGCCCTCCTCGCGGCCGCACCTGCTTCGGCGAAAACCAAGGACAAGCCCGACCGCGGCTCCTTCACCTTCAACGGCCAGAAACGCGACTACAGTTATCAGATCCCCTCCGCTGCCGACCCCAAAACACCGCTGCCCGCCGTCGTTCTCCTCCACGACCAGGGTGGCTGGGCCTCTGACGTCATCGGTGCATGGAAGGGCCTTGCGTCTCAGCGGGGCTTCATCATCATTGCTCCGGAGTCCCTCCACAACACCCAGTGGGACTCCCAGGTCGACGGCCCTGCTTACCTCCACGCTGTAGTCGATGAAGTCGCCAAAATTCATCCCATCGATCGCTCCCGCATCTACCTCTTCGGTCTTCTCGGCGGAGGTGTCTACGCCACCGCCATCGGCATCTACGATGCCGGTTACTGGGCGGCTACAGCCGTCCAGGCCGCCATTCTCGACCCCTCCAACTATTCCCTCTTCGCGCACGCCCCCCGTAAAGAGCCCTTCGAAGACTGGGTCGGCGATCAGGATGGCGACCATCCTCTGAGAATGCTGAGCAATGAACATGACGCCTTCGTGAAAGCCGGCTTTCCCTTCGAGCTCAAAATCATTCAAAACTCCGTCGGCAGTTATGGCAGCAGCAATGGCAGTGTCTGCGGCGATTACTGCGACGAGGTCAACGAGGGCTCCTGGAAATTCTTCACCAAATATCACCTCGATTCCGCCCCGGCGGCCACCACCGCCGCGGCTCCAGCCGCAACACCGAAATAGCCGCGCAGCCGCATGAAGAGAATGGGCTGCTGTGGTCCTTTTGCCCGCCGAGTGGCTCTGGCGGCCCTCGTCCTCTTCTTCGCCCTCCACGCCTCCGCCGGAGACAAAGATAAGGTCCAGCGCTACACCTTCACCTTCAACGGCCAGCTGCGCACTTACTTCTGCCTCATCCCCTCCGACGCCGCCTCGCCGGCCACAGACCCGCTCCCCGTCGTTCTTCTCCTCCACGGTTCCGGCAATAACGGTCAGCAGATGACCCGTGCCTGGAGCGACCTCGCCTCCCGCGAACGCTTCATCATCGTTGCCCCTAATTCGCTGAATCCTGCCATCTGGGATTCCGACGCCGACGGGCCCGCCTTCCTGCACGCGGTCGTCGCTCAGGCCGCCGCCCGCCATCCCATCGACCCGCGCCGCATCTACCTCTTCGGTCACTCCGGCGGAGCCGTCTACGCCCTCGGCATCGCTCTCATTGATGCGGAATATTTCGTCGCAGTCGGCGGGCATGCGGGTGCGCTGACTCCTGAAAACGCTGCCCTCTTCCCTTACGCCCGTCGGAAAATGCCCGTCGCCCTCTGGGTCGGCGATCAGGATGATCGCGTCCCCGTAGACAGGGTCAACGCCACGCGCGATGCCTTCGCCGCCCATGGCTTCTCCGTCCGCCTCACCGTCATTCCCTCTGCGGGTCATGCCTACGACGGATTCGTCGCCGACAAAGTCAGCCGCGCCGCCTGGGACTTCTTTCGCCAGTACCAGCTGCCTGCCGCAGCACCCCCAACCTCCCCATGACGAAGGATTGACTCGCCTGTTGACCGGAGAGCGGAGATGCGCTCTAAGGCGCCTCCGTCTTGATCGTCGGTCGCGGAAAATTCACCCGGTACTCTGTGATGATCCTCTGCATCGCGCCGCCCAGCGCCGCCAGCGGGTCGCTCCCCGCCCGCAGCTTTCCTTCCGCCGCAACCGCCCGCAGCACTCCTGCGCCCGTCGTCAGGTAAAACGTCACATCGCCCAGCGCCGGCAGCGGGCTCGTGTCTGTCACCTCAAAGTGATACTGCATGCTGGTGGCCACCGCCACCGCATGCAGCGCCGCCTGGCGAATCGACGCGAACCGTTCGCTGCCCCCGATGTATCCGCCGCCGCTGCTCAGATACAGGCTTGCCGTCCCGTCCGCCGCCGCCAGCACCGTCACCGTTCCGCGATCGACATGCCAGTCCATCAGCACGGCCTGCACCGCGCCACGCGCCACATTGGGCAGCCGCATCTCCAGCGCCTGTCGCCGCATCTGCGAGTAAATGGCCGGATCCGCCTTGCGCGACCCCGGCAACCCCGGCGATCCGCTCTTACTCGCGGGGGTATTCTTCTCCATATCTCGACAGGTTACTCGGAATCTGCATTTCCCGCTGTAACTCCAGTCACTCAGGGCCCTCCCCGCAATGGGTCTTCGTATTCTTCATGCGGCACACTAACCTTAAGCGCAGATGATCATCCACAAGCCGCCGGCAGCGGCCTGCAAACTGGGGTAATAACGTTACTGCATAGCTATCGCGTCCTGGGGATGGGTAATGCCGCCACTGAGTGATCCACATTCCTTGTCGGGTGGGTTAACTTCATCTCTGGACTTCATCTTCGGAGGCGAGCACACGCGTGTACTGGCGAATTATTATCGCAATCCTCATTGGCTTCATGCTGCGCACCCTGGCCCGTCGGTACCGGCAGGAAGGAAGCCTCTGGGAGTAGGCCGTCCTTCTCTGCAATCACGCGGGCGCGCTGTGGCCCGAGCACTGTAGTACGCCCAGAAACTTGTTCCACGGTCCGACGGCATCGCGATACTGATGCGCCATGATCCGCGCGATCTGGTGCAGATGCGTCATATCGTGCGCGGCCCACGTAGCCAATAAGTCCGAAAGCGTCACCGCGCCCAGCGCCGGATGACGTCCGCGGCGGGCAAAGTCTGCTGGTTGCAGTTGGAAAGTCCGCAGTTGCTCCAGATTCTCACCCCGCAGCCGCGCGAACTCATCGAGTAGCTCCTCAAGCCTCTTGCCCTGGGCGTGGCGCACAGAGGCCTTGCGATCGATCGGGTCGAAGGGCCGCGTCTCGCCCGATTCCAGAATCCTCCTCAGGCGCGGCATCCAGTCGCTGCGCTCCAGCTGCGCCAAATGCGCGACCACGTCGCGGACCGTCCACGTATTCTCGCCTTCGTTGCGCAGCGTCCATGTTTCCGGCAGATCGCGCAGCAGCGCATTGAGCGCCCCCGGCGTCCGGGCCAGCAAAGCAATCGTCGTGTCCAGCTGCGGTTCCAAATTCCCTCACTTCAGAACGGTGGCCATTCCAGCGACCCGCCCTCCAGCAGAGCAGCGCATTTTTCCACGCGGTAGCCGTTGCCGTCGTGCACAACAAATACCCGCGGCCGCCCCGTCGGGCTTGTGCTCCACAGCGAACAGCCCGCATAGGCGCCGTCTTTGCGCACGATGTAGTACTCCATGTCGAGCAGGCGAATCTTCGTCATGTCCCCGTTGTAGTTGCGGACGATGCGTCGCAGCGTTTCGATACCCGCTTCCTGAGGACTCCGTCCCTGTCGCATCAGCTCCACGATGGTGTGTGCACCCGCGACCTTGATGTTCTCTTCGCCGGAGCCGGTTGCCCCCGCCGAGCCGACATCCTGGTCGGTGTAACTGCCCGCCCCGAGAATCGGAGAATCGCCAAGCCGGCCGGGAAGTTTCCAGGCAAGGCCGGAGGTCGTCGTCGCGCCGGAGATTTCCCCTTTTGTATTCACGACCGATACGTGAATCGTCCCTGTCGTCGGCCAAAGGACCTGCTCCGCGGCGTAGAGTCGATCGTCGGGCGCGATGCCAAGATCCTCAGCCATCTGCACAAGCTTCTGCGCGCGGATGCGGATCGTTTCAGCCCATTCCGGCGTCGGATGCCGGGGAACCGCCCCCGGACGCATCGTCGGAAGAGCAATTCCCGCCGTCTGCACGGACGAATCCCCCCGCAGCGATGACAGGCCGTGCAGATCCATCGTTGGTTTCGGCGCCGGTTTGCCCGCGTACGGATCCTTCCAGTCCGGCTGGGTCATGCTCGGCCCCCACCAGTCCATCTGCGAGTTGTTTTCCTTCCACAACATCCAGATTCTGCGGGCGTCTTCGGTGAGCAGGTTCTCTTTAGGGAAACCGAGGTCGATGGCGAAGCGCTGCGCCCCTTCGGCCACCAGCATCACGTGGCCCGTGTGCTCGTAAACTTTGCGCGCGACCAGGCAGACGTTCTTGATGTCGCGCACACCGCCCACCGAGCCGGCGGAACGCGAGGGTCCATGCATGCAGCACGAGTCCAGCTCGACGACTCCCTCTTCGTTGGGCAGTCCGCCGAGACCGACGCTGTGATCCTTCGGGTCGTTTTCGCGGCCGAGACAGACGTGATGGACCGCATCCAGCGTGTCCTGGCCATCGAGGAGCATCTGGTACGCCTCCTGAATGGTGTTATCGCCCGTGACACGTGTGACGATCACCGGTTTTGCCGGTGGCTGAAGCTGCTTGACCGAGTCAGCAGTCTGGGAGAAAGCGTCGGGAATGGTGGTCAAGCCGAGGCTGGCCGTGGTGAGCGCACCAATCGAGAGAAAATCGCGCCGTGTAGTCATGCAGGGGATGGTAACACCACGCGAACAGCCATTGGCATCCCGTGAACAGCTCCAAAAAGCTTCCTGGTGGACTATCGCGGAGAAATCGTTAGCGGGGTGATTCCTCGGCTACTTCTCATCCGTGCCGTGTCATCCCGAGCGGAGCGCTTTGGGGCCCCATCGCCGGAGCCCCTGCCGCACTGGCCTTTGGCGCGGTGGGGTGGCATCGCGCCGTTAGGCGCAGATGGGGTAGGCGGAGAGAGGGACCTGCTTTTCCCGCCGAACCACTAACGTTTCGCTTGCGACAGTTCACTAGTGGGTGGTTTTCCAGCCGCCGATGTTGCGGAAGGTGATTCGCGGATTCTCGTCGTCGGGCCGGGCATCCTGGCCGGGGATCGCGCGCCAGAAAGGATCGTTGAGGGCAAGCTTCCTCGCCATGCGGTCGAGCGTTGCCAGATAGGTGCAGATCAGGTGGTAAGTCTGGTAGTAGGCGTTGCCATCGACGGCGGATGCAACGTCGGCGGCCGATCCAGGCAGGCGGTCGGATTCGGGTGGAACCGAGTGGATGACGATGGTGGGTACCATCATGGCCCGAAAGGGATCGGTGTCATCGACCGAAAGCCAGTGATGCGGGCTGGTCTCCTCGGGTGGTTTGGTCAGGCCCTCGTCGATCGCGGCCCAAAGCAGCTCAAGCTGAAGATGGAGGGCAGCCGGCGGCGTGGTCTCCATAAAGCTGAAAGTGGTGAAGTAGCGCGTTACGCCGAGGCCGATAGCGTCAACGTCGATCATCGCGAGTATGCGCTTGCGATCCTCGCGCCGCATGGACTTAAGCCAGGTTTCGACGCCCTCGTTCTTCCACGATTCCAGAAAGACAAAGTTGTTCTCGCGCGGCTGGCCCTGGATGGCTTCATACAGGAAGGGCAGCAGGGCTGCGCCGCTCCAGTCGGCGAGAGCGCCTTGCCCTTTGCCGTTGTGCTCGTAGTGGGCGGCGATGACAATCATGCCGGCATTGGGCTCGCCCGGCCACGTACAGATGAGGTTGGTCCCGGAAGCGCCGTGTTTGTCGGTAACGCGCTGCTCCTGCATGAGGTTGCCATCGCAGCGGGCGGAGTGGAAAGCGGCGCGGAGGCGATCGAGACGGGCCTCGTTGGTAGGGGGCACCGTGTGGACTTCCATTTCCACGGTACTGCGCGGCGCCGTGTAGAAGAAAAGGACGTGAGAGGGCGCGGAAGCCTCTTTCGCGGCTGGTTCTTTGGCGGAGGCTTTGCCCGAATCTGCGCCTGCCGGAGACGGGTCGTGCACAGCCGAGACAGCCGCCACCTGCCCGGACGGCGCCGCCTCGGATTGACACAGGAGAGCGGGAGACGCTAACAGAAGGACAACCAGTGGGGTGGCGGCCCGTAGAGGCATCGAAGCGCTCCGAGAGCAACAGGATAGCACCGGAGTGCTACGCTTGTTCACCTGAGGGCAAACGGATGTTGCGAATCGCGATTCTGCTCCTGGCCGTGGGCGCGTTTTTTCACCCGTCAGCCAACGCTCAGCTGGAAGTCGACAAGCTGCCCGCCGATTTGGCGCAAAAGGTGGATCAGCTGGTGGACCAGGCCCTCCAGCAAACCGGCGTGCCCAGCGCATCCTTGGCAATCGTGCGGGATGGGGAGATCGCTTACACGAGGGCGTATGGAAAGGCGCGGCTCGATCCTCCTGAGCCGGCGCAGCCGCGCATGCGGTATTCCATTGGGTCCATCTCAAAGCAGTTCACGGCAGCCGCGATTCTGCTGCTGGAGCAGCAGGGCAAGCTCACGCTTGACGACAAGGTCGCGAAGTATCTGCCCGGCCTGACGCGCGCGAACGATATCACGATTCACATGCTGCTCTCCCATACCTCCGGCTATCAGGATTACTGGCCGGAAGACTACCTGATGCCGCCCATGTTCGAGGCCACCACCAGTCAGCACATCCTGGATGTGTGGGCGAAGAAACCGCTGGATTTCGATCCCGGCACGAAATGGCAGTACTCGAACACAAACTTCGTGATCGCGGGACGCATCGTGGAGGTGGTCAGCGGCGAGCCGCTGATGCAGTTCCTCGAAGAGAACATTTTTCATCCGCTGGGCATGAGAGAAGTGTGGAACTCCGACGTATCGAAACTGGGCGATACCGATGCCGAGGGATACAGCCGCTACGCGCTCGGACCGCTGCGGCCCGCGCCAAAAGAGGGTGCCGGCTGGATGTTTGCTGCGGGCGAACTGGCCATGCCCGCCTTCGATCTGGCCCAGTGGGACATCAGCATCATCGACCGCTCGCTGCTCGAACAGAAGTCGTACGACGAGATGTTCACGCCCGTGCACCTGAAGGACGGGACCGATTCGCATTATGGGCTGGGGTTGGGTGTCCGCGACATGAGTGGACATCTGCTGTACGAGCACTCAGGCGAGGTGATGGGATTTACCTCGGACAACATGGTCTTCCCGAAGGAAAAGCTGGCCATCGCAGTGCTCACCAACCAGGATGCGGCGCCGGCGGCCGGCGTGATTGGCCGCGGGCTGGCGCCTCTGCTGCTGGGCGCGACATCGCAGGGACCGAATGCCGCCGAAGCCCAGGCGGAAGAGCTGTTCGAGAACTTCCAGCGGGGAAAGATCGATCGCTCGCTGTTTACGCCGTGGTGCAATGCGTACTTCGATCAACAGGCGATCGACGATTTCCAGTCGAGCCTGGCCCCCCTGGGCAAACCGTCCAGTGTGAAGCAGGTCGCGGACGAGTTGCGCGGTGGCATGACCTTTCGCGTGTTTCGCGTAGAGTTCGCCGACAGCGGCCGGCATCTGACCATCACCACCTATACCGAACCGGACGGGAAACTGGAACAGTATCTGGTCTTACCGGCGAATTGAGCGGCCATTCTCCCGCTTTTCATGCTCGTGTAAACCGGCATTAACAATCGAGACGAAGAATCGGTTCAGGTTTTCCGAGGGGGGAAAGTCCGTGAAAAAGAGCATGATTCTGGCGGCTGCGTTGGCGGCGTGCGCTGTGCCCTGTCTCGCGCAGCACCTGAATGCGGCGGGGGCGACGTTTCCTTATCCAATTTATTCGAAATGGTTCAGTGAGTACGCGCAGCAACATCCCGGCGTGGAAATCAACTATCAGTCCATTGGGTCGGGCGGCGGCATCACCCAGATCATGAAGGGGACCGTGGATTTTGCAGCCAGCGACATGCCCTTGACCGACGGAATGCTGGCCCAGTCTCCTGTGAAGCTCATCCATATCCCAACGGTACTGGGCGCGGTGGTTCCGATTTACAACGTGCCGGGCGTGGGAGCTGATCTGAGATTTGCTCCGGATGTCCTGGCCGATATTTACCTGGGCAAAATCAGCAACTGGGACGACGCCCGGATCGCGAAGGACAACCCCGGCGTGAAGCTGCCCAACCAGGAGATTTACGTGGTCCACCGCGCCGATGGCAGCGGGACGACCTTCATCTTCACCGATTACCTTTCCAAGGTGAGCCCTGACTGGAAAAGCACTGTGGGCGCAAACTCTGCGGTTGCGTGGCCCAAAGGGATCGGCGGCAAAGGCAACGAAAACGTGGCTGGCCTGGTGCGCCAGATGCCGGGCGCAATTGGATACGTGGAGCTCATCTATGCCCTGCAGAACCATATTCCGTATGGGTACGTCCGGAATGCGGCCGGCACATGGCTGAAGGCGAGCATCGAAGGTGTGACCGATGCAGCGGCCACCGTGAAGTCGATGCCCGCCGACTTTCGCGTGTCGATCACAAATGCGCCGGGGAAAGACGCGTATCCGATCTCAAGCTTCACGTACCTTCTGATCCCGACGCATCCAACGGATGCAACGAAGGAAAAGGTGATCAAGGACTTCCTGAACTGGATGCTCAACCAGGGCGAGGGTCAGGTATCGGCGCTGGACTACGCGCCGCTGCCGGGTTCCGTAGCAGACAAGGTGCGGGCTGCTGTGGCCAGGCTGCCGTAGCCACGACGTCCAAAGGTCCCAAAACCTCCGGGGTGCAGTTTATGCGCGCCCCGTTTTCCTTTCCCTGTTCCCTTCAGCGATCAGTGTGCCCTTCGCGGCACGTGCCCATCGCCCCCGAGCGTGTCAGGCCTCTTGTGGGTCCCTGCGAGCGCCGGACCGGGGAAGCTGCCCTCCGTGGATAGATATTTCCTTAGTTTTCATGGCGTTTAACGTGGCGTTCAAAAAGGCCGGTTAGGGTAAACCAAGTTGTGATTCTGCGGATTCAGGAGCCCCGTACGCCAAAACCGGCCGACGATGAGCCGATCGGCGGTCTTGTGCCGGTGGTTGTCTCGCCGCAGGCTTCCACGGTCCGAACGTTTCTGGTAAGCCGGGGAAGTTCCAGCATAGCCGACTCGACCTTTCGCTGGCTGATGCTGCTGTGCGCGTTGAGCATATTCGCGATCGTCGCGCTGATTGCTACCGAGTTGGTGACTCACTCGCAGATCACGCTCGCGAAGTTCGGGTGGAAGTTCTTTCTCGGCAGCGCATGGGACCCGGTCAACGCCAACTTCGGTGCGCTGCCCTTTGTCTACGGCACGCTCGTTTCGTCGATCCTGGCGTTGATTCTGGCAGTGCCGCTGGCCATTGGCGTGGCCGTCTTTCTGACCGAGATGTGCCCCAGGGCACTCCGCGGATTTCTGTCGTTCATGACGGAACTGCTGGCGGCGATTCCCAGCGTCGTGTATGGGCTGTGGGCGATATTCGTACTTGTGCCTCTGCTGCGCGAGCATGTGGATCCGCTGCTGATCAGGCTGCTGGGCTGGACCGGGTTATTCGCGCCGCCCGACTTCGGGATCGGCATGTTCGCGGCTGGCGTCATTCTGGCCATCATGATCCTGCCCATCATCTCCTCGCTCACCCGCGAGGTCATGACCGCGGTGCCGCACTCGCAGCGGGAGGCGGTGCTGGCGCTGGGCGCGACCCGCTGGGAAATGATCCGCATGGGCGTGCTGCGCAATGCGCGCATCGGCATCGTGGGCTCAATTATTTTGGGACTGGGGCGGGCGTTGGGCGAGACCATGGCGGTTGCGATGGTGATTGGCAGCAGCCCTACCATCTCCAAATCCCTGCTGGCCCCGGCGGCGACTATGGCCAGCGTGATCGCGAATGAGTTTGCCGAGGCTTCGGACGATACCTATCGCAGCGCGCTGATCGAAATTGCCCTGGCGTTGTTTCTGGTGACGATTGTGGTGAACATGTTTGCGCGGTTGCTGGTGTGGGCAGTAACGCGCGGCACGCCGGCGAGGGTGGCTTAGAGAGCGAGCGCGACAGAAAGCGGATATGGCCCATCAACGCAGCAGCACGGCAAATCGTCACTGGCGGTGGTTCGCGAACCATATGGCGTCGGGGTTGGCGGTGCTGGCCACGATTCTGGTGATCGCGCCGCTGGTGGCTATCTTCATTGATCTGGTGTACAAAGGCGCAAGTTCGCTGAACCTGAATTTCTTTACGAAACTGCCGGCGCCCGTGGGCGAGAATGGCGGCGGCATGGCGAACGCCATCGTGGGGTCGGCCGTGCTGCTGACGCTGGCCAGCGCGATCGGTGTCCCCATCGGGATTGCGGCCGGTATCTACCTGTCCGAGTACGGGCGCGGAACGAAGCTTTCCAATGTGGTGCGGTTCACTGCGGACGTGCTCAACGGCGTGCCCTCCATCGTGATGGGCATTGCCGTGTACGCCCTGATTGTCGTACCGGAGAAGAGCTTTTCGGCCTTTGCCGGCGGCGTGGTCCTCGGAATCATGATGGTGCCCACGGTGGCGCGCACAACAGAAGAAATGCTGCTCATGGTCCCGCACTCGATTCGCGAAGCTGCGCTGGGCCTCGGAGTCCCGGCCTGGCGTTCGGTGTTGTCGATTACCCTGCGCACCGCAATGCCCGGCGTGATCACCGGCTGCATGCTGGCCTTCGCACGCGTGGCAGGCGAGACCGCGCCGCTGCTGTTTACCGCGCTCGGCAACGACTTCTGGAGCACCAGCCTCAGGCAGCCCATTGAAGCTCTGCCGCTCCAGATTTATGTGTACGCGCTGGGTGCCTATGACGAATGGCATCGCCTGGCATGGGCCGGGTCGCTGGTGCTCATCGCGCTCATTGTGGTTTCCGTCTCTCTGGTGCGTTACGTCACTACGCGCGGCGTGCTGAAAGGGGCTGCCTGACGATGGGCGTCAGCATCGAAGTCAACAACCTGAACGCGTGGTATGGAACCAACCACACACTCCAGGACATCACGTTGCACATCCCGGCCAACGAGGCAACCGCGCTGATTGGTCCCTCTGGCTGCGGCAAGTCGACCTTTGTGCGCTGCCTGAACCGGATGCACGAGACCAACCCCATTGCCAAAGTCACCGGAGAGGTCAGGGTCGGCGGCCTGGATATCTACAGCGAGACGTCCGCGGTGGAAGTTCGGCGGCGCATCGGAATGGTTTTCCAGCGTCCAAATCCGTTTCCAACCATGTCAATCTACGACAATGTGGCTTCGGGACTCCGGCTGAACGGCTATCGCAACCGCCGGACACTCGATGAAGTGGTGGAGCGCTCCCTCAAGCAGTCGGCGTTGTGGGATGAGGTGAAGGACGAGCTGAAGAAGAAATCAGGTGCGAGCCTTTCGGGCGGCCAGCAGCAGCGCCTGTGTATCGCGCGCGCTCTGGCGGTGGATCCGGAGGTGCTGCTCATGGACGAGCCGGCTTCGGCGCTGGATCCGGTATCGACAGCCAAGATTGAAGACCTCATTTTCCAGCTGAAATCGCAGTACACAATCGTGATCGTGACCCACAACATGCAGCAGGCGGCCCGCGTGGCGGAGCGCACCGGGTTCTTCCTGAACGGCAGGCTTGTCGAATTCGATTCAACGCACAAAATATTTACCAATCCCGGTGACAAGCGGACGGAAGATTACATCACAGGCAGGTTTGGATAATGGCGCGCATCCGCTTTCAGCAAAACCTGGACGACCTGAAGGAGAAACTGCTGGTCATGGCAGGGATGGCCGAGCAGTCGATCCAGCGCGCCGTTGAGGCGTATCGGGTGCGCGACCTCTCGATTTGCGATTTGGTCGATCGCGGCGAAAAGGCGATCAACCGGCTGGAGCGGGAGATCGATCAGATGGCGCTCGACCTGCTCGCGATGGAGCAGCCCATGGCCATCGATCTGCGGTTTATCTTGTCGGTGATCAAGATCAATGCGGACGTGGAACGCGTGGGCGATTCGGCGCGCGCCATCAGCGACCGGGTGCGCGAACTGCAGGCGTTTCCGGTGGCCGAGCTTCCCATCGATATTCCCCGCATCGCGAACCTGGCCAGTGGGATGGTGCGCAAAGCGCTGCAGGCCTTCATCGAAGGCGACGCGGATATGGCCGAGGCTGTGCTTTTGATGGACGACAGCGTGGACAAGCTCAATAGCGGCGCCCATTACACGCTGCTGAACCTGATAAAAAAGGAGCCGGCTGTTGCTCCGCAGGCGCTGAACGCCCTGATGATCTCGCGGGCGCTCGAGCGTGTTGCCGATCATGCCACCAACATCGCCGAGGATGTGATTTTCTGGGTGCGCGGGGCGGATGTGCGCCACAACGTGGGCACGGTGTCGGGGAACAGCCAGCCCGGCGGCAAGACCTAAGCACCGAACAAAGAGGCTACTCGCGGTCTGGGTCCCAGGAATCGAGCGCCGCGATCGCCGGATAATACAGCCCCAGACGGAGTCGGGTTTCAGGCCCGTACAGTGCGCGCAACGCACGTGCATAGGCCAGCAGTTGCGGAGCGTAAACTGCGCGCTCGGTCGCGAGAAACAAAGCGCCCGACGGGGCCGCGCCGGTCTTGTAGTCGATCACCCACAAATATTCCAGGCCTTCCGCCAGTGGCTCCGGTCCGGCTCGGAAAACGCGGTCGGCGCGCAAAGTGCGGATGCGGGAGCCGAATTCGCCAGGGACCACGCCCGACCATGAGACTTCGGACTGGGCTTCCGCATGGGGCGCAAGAATCCATTGGCACACCGGGTCGGCGCCGCAGCTCAGCAGCATTCCTGTCACAGTGTCGGCGACAGATTTGAGCGAATCACCGGCCAGCGCGGACGCGCGCAGGAGAGAGACAACGCGAGCGCGTAGCTGGGCGGCGTCAAGGCCGGCCAGCCCGGAGCCGAGCCTCTCCAGAAGTGTGTGCACCACGGAACCGATCAGGCGCGCCTGGCGCGAGCCCTCGGGGCGTTGAAATTCTGGCGCTTCGGACTGGCTGGCGCCAAATGATCCCGCGACGGTTACGTTTTTCGATTGCGGAATCGGTTCGGCGTCCAGGCACAGGCGTTGCGGCGTAAAGCCGGAAGCCGTTTCAGCGAAAGCGGCCACTTCTTCCAGAACCCCTGGGGCAGGGAAGGCGAGAACGCGGGCCGCGGGTGCCATGGCAGATTCTTGCAGAGCAGATTCGAAGTTTGTACGAAGCGCCGGCCAGGCGGTGGCGAGCAGGCTGTCCTTACTCTCAGGCCGCACGCCGGACGCGGATGCAACTGCGGTACCCAGCAGGTGCAGCTCGCGGCGGGCGCGCGTGCAGGCGACGTACAGGAGCCGCTTGCGCTCCTCGTCAAAGCGAATCTGCCGCTGCTTGCGGACCCATCCGTAGAGCGGCTCAGTGTCTTCGCCGTGCAGACCGATGGGCGCCACCAGGAATTCTGTCTCGTCGTGGTTCCAGGGATTGCTGCGCTCGAGCGAACATACCAGCGGCTTCGTGTCGCTGGATGATCTGCGGTCGAGGCCCGGAACGATAACCACGTCGAAGCCCAGGCCTTTTGCTTTGTGGATGGTCATCAGCTGGATGCCGCAGCGCTCGCTGACAGCGGGATCGGGTTGCGCGAACAGGCGCTCGAACTCCGCCTCATATTCAGCGGTCGAAGCAGCAAGTCCGTCGGGCGTCACGGCGTCCAGCAAAGAGAAGAAAACCTGGGTGTTCTCATACCCCGCCTCATCCACACAGGCCGCGCCGCCCAGCGTGCGCCAGGTGCGCTCAATCCAGGAAGAAAACGAGGGCGATTCGGACTGCCGCCAGCGCAAATCGAGCGCCCTTCGAAGGATCTCCACCGTGCGCGCGAGACGTTGTTGCCCGTCGGCGGAGAGCAGGTGCTGGTGCAGATCGATCAGCTCCGGCACCGGCCGATTCTTGAAGGCAGGATCGTCGGAACCGGTCAGGCGGTGTAGATCGGAAAGGGTGAGACCGCACCACGGCGCGCGCAGCACCGACAGCCATGCGACGCGATCCATAGGGTGCAGCAGCGCGCGAATGAGGGCGCGCAGGTCCAGCAGCTCCTGGCGTTCGGAGAGATGCTCGATTTCTACCGCGCGGAATGGGATACGTGATCTGCGCAGCAGCGGCACGATCTGAGCGAGATGCGTGCGCGCGCGGACCAGGATCGCAACGCGATATTCGTCGCCGTTGTCGCGGGCCTGCTCGATGTCCGGAAGATGTTGCTCCAGAATCTGCAGCACGTCGAGAGCTTCCCGCTGCTGTGCGTTGCTGATTTCTGGTTGCGTCGGACGACGGTCGGCTGTGCCGATGACCTGAGCGTGAACGTGAACCGAGTTCTCGCGCGGCGCGGATTCGGACGAGGTTGCTTCTGCAAAAGGAACAGCGCATGCCGCGGCCGGTGCTGCCTCCGCGCAGATGGCGC
>JASHPM010000099.1 GCA_030038115.1 Acidobacteriaceae bacterium
CAGGTGCCGAGGGCCTGATCCATCTGGGAGGGCGAGTAGTCCTGCGCCTGCAGGCCGCGAACGGAAGCCTCGATGAGGGGCCCGAGACGGGGTATATCGGCCGGCGTGGCCAGACGGTAGTGGAGATCCGCTGCGGTGAGTCGCACCGCAACATTGTATTTTCAGGAGGGATCAGCGCGACCGAAACTCCGGGGCCGATTCAGCCGGGAGCGCTCAGCCGGTCTTTTCGATCCGCGGCTGCTGCCTGGGGCGCAACACAAGGACGGTGGGGCGGGCCTTGTGATCGAATTCGCGCTTCTCGACGACGTCGAACTCTTTCTCCATGATGCGAACCATCGCCGAGGGCCTGGACTTGTCGCGCGCGGTTTTCTTATCGGCAACGTAAAGCCCGACGACAAAAACCCCACCCGCACGCAGGTACTTTGAGTAACGATCGAGAATGTCTTTGATCTTTTGCATGGGGACGAAACACATCGATTCGCGAAAAAGGATGACGTCGAACTGTTCGGCGGGGGCGGGTTGCCACGCCAGAAAATCGCCGCGCACAAATCGATTCTTGCCCTCCCGGCCGCACTCCTGGGTGCGCTTCCTGGCCTTCTCCAGGGCTACCTCGGAGATGTCGACCCCGACGTAGCTCTCGTATGCGGGGTCAGCCAACTCGGCGGCGGTGTTGCCCGAGCCGCAGCCAAGGTCGAGAATCCTGCCCTTTCTGGCGTGCGTCTCCAGATGCGCATAGATGCGATCCCCGGAAGTGTTGTCGCGAAACAGCCACTTGGGGCCACGGTATTGTTTCTCCCACATGCGCCGCTTGATGCTCTGCGGCCCATAGCTCAGGAGAAATCCGTTGACCAATCGGATGGTGGCTTCGACAAGATACAAGGTCCCACTCCCGGCGGAATCAGAGTCAGCGTGGTGCCTGGATTTTCGATACGGCTTTGGACGGTATTGGCTTAGACAAAACGCCCCGCGGGCAAATGTCAAGAGATCCAGTCGAAACAGCGCCACCGGGATGAACTCCGGCGATCTTTTTTGCCCTATCTTAACTCCAATCACCATTAACCGAGCAAGCAGGCGGCGCGACATGAGGAAAATATTTCCACAGGCGCCGTTCCGTAGCCCGGAACGGCTGCGACCACGCCGCTTAGTCATACAGTGAAGGCTTACGCCTGGGCGTTACAATCAGCAATCGATGGCATATCAGGTTCTGGCTCGGAAATATCGTCCCCAGAGATTCGCCGATGTGGCGGGGCAGGAGCACGTCACGCGCACCCTGCTGAACGCGCTGGAGCAGGGGCGGATCGCGCACGGATACATTTTTTCCGGGCATCGCGGCATCGGGAAGACGACGATTGCGCGCATTCTGGCGATGGCGCTGAATTGCCGGACGGCGGTGGGGACGAAAGAACGGCCGGACCAGGAGCCGTGCGGGGTGTGCGACTCCTGCGCAGAAATTCGGGCCGGAAATTCCGTGGATGTGCTGGAGATCGATGCGGCGACCAACCGGGGCATCGACGAGGTACGGGAACTGCGCGAGGCGGCGCGCTACCGGCCGGCCCGGGACCGCTACAAAATCTGGATTCTCGACGAGGCGCACCAGATCACGGACGCCGCGTTCAATGCCCTGCTGAAGACGCTGGAAGAGCCGCCGGAGCACGTCATCTTCATGATGGCGACCACGCAGCCGGAGGATATTCCGCAGACCATCCGCTCGCGTTGCCAGCACTTCAGCTTTCACGCGGTAAAGTTCGACGACATTCTGGCGCAGCTGCGGTCGATTGCGGAGCAGGAGCAGATCGATGCGGAGGATGCTGCGCTGGCTCTGCTGGCGGAGGCCGGGGATGGTTCGATGCGCGATGCGCTGTCGATCATGGACCAGGCGATTGCGTCGGCGCCGATCAAGGGCGGCAAGCCGCATCTGGAGCCGGAACAGATTCGTGAGCTGATGGGTTCGGTGCCGAACACCGTGTTTGAGCGGCTGATGGAGCAGATCGGCGCGGGGCAGACGGCGGCGGTGGTGGAAGAACTGAACACGTTGCTGAATGCGGGCAACAGTCCGGCGGCGCTGGCGCGGCAGTTTGTGCGGTATCTGCGGAATACGCTGATGGCGCGGGTGGGCGGCGAGAACACCGATCTGCTGCAGATTTCCGCGGACGAGCGGGCGCGAGCGGCTCGTTCGGCGCTGCTGTTTTCAGAAGAGGACCTGACGCGATTCCTGCAGGTGATGCTGCGGACGTTTGACGACCTGAATTACCGGCAGGAACAGCGGTTCCATCTGGAGCTGGGGCTGGTGAAGCTAGTGCACCTGCAGCGGTTGCTGCCGGTGGAAGAACTGCTGAGCGTAGTACAAATACAGGCGACAGGGGACAGGGCACAGGGTGCAGGGCAGGGTGCAGGGGACAGGTTACATGGAACAGGATTCGGACCGCGGGTGCCAGTGACGGGACAGGTGCGGGCCACGTCTCCGGCGGCGCCGAAGCCGTCGCCGTTTGAGGCGGATCGCAATCGCAAGGCGATGGGTGAGAGCGGGAGCGCGGAGCCGGCGGCCCGGGTCCTGCCGGCGGCGGAAAGCGTGGGACGAGCAGCGGCGGAGGGGAAGCCGTCCTTTCAGGCGATGGCGCCTGGGCCCGAAGCGAAGCCCCCGGTGACCGTGGGCCTGGCGGAAACTGTTTCCGAAGCGACGGAGGGAGCATTGGCGCTGGCTCCCGACGCACCGCCGGATCTGGATCGAATCCGCGATGCGGTAAGTGCGGCTCTGGCGCACGAAGGGCACGAGACGGCGGCCAACCTGATCCACCAGGCTGCCTGGACGCAACAGGGCAATGCGATCCAGGTGGAGCTGGCGGTGCGGAAGCCGATGCTGGCGCTGACGGTGAATGCCGAAGCGGAGGCGATTTGCCGCAAGACGATGCGGGCCATGGGCGCGACGCAGAAAATCGCATTTGTCCCGGGAGAGAATGGGACGAGTGGTGCCAAAGCGGGGCCGGGCAAGGCGGAATCGGGCAAAGAGGGGCCGGCGATCGCAGGCAGCGCGCAGTCGGCGGCGATGGAGAATCCGCTGGTGAAGAAGACGCAGGAGCTGTTCAACGCGGACATTCGCAGCGTACTCGATCTGCGGGACACAAATTAACGGAGAAAGAACACAAGAATCGATGCTGAATCCTCTGAAACTTCAGGAAATGCTGGGTCAGGCCAAGCAGATGCAGGAACAGATCCAGCAGAAGCTGGCCGCGACCGTGGTGGAAGCGTCCTCGGGCGGGGGCGCGGTCACGGTGAAAATGAACGGCAAGAAAGAGGTCCTGAAGGTCAGCATCGATCCGGCGGCGGTGACCAGCCTGACCGGTCCCAACGCAGACGTGGAGATGCTGGAGGATCTGGTGGCGGCGGCGGTGAATGAAGCCGGGCGTCGCGTCGACGAGATCATCAAGTCCAATGTGCAGGGCATGCTGGGCGGACTGAATTTGCCGCCGGGGCTGATTTAGACGGCGATTAGATATGGTTGTTTCTGCCGGAAACCACTTATGAGGACGCGGCGCGATTTTCTGGTTCGAACCGCTCAGTCCGGCGTAGCTGCGGCTGCGGCGTGGCTGATGCCGGGACGTTTGCTGGCGCAGGCTGGCGTGGGAAGTCCGAGCGGAACGCAGAGTGCGGCGGCCGCGAGCACAAATCCCGCGGTGCAGCCGAATCCCGACCTGCCGCAACAGCTGCGCACGGCGGCGGCGAACGAGAAGACGAAAACGACCAAACTGACGGACACCATCTTTTTGCTGCAGGGAGTGGGCGGGAACATCGTCTGCCAGACTGGGCCGGATGGAAAGCTGCTGATTGACTCGCAGATTTCCACGGGGACGCATCACTTGCTGGATGCGCTGGCGAAACTGGGCGATCAGCGCCTGAAGCTGCTGATCAATACGCACTGGCACTTCGACCACACCGACGGCAACGCGGAGCTGCACGCAGAGGGAGCGTTCATTGTGGCGCAGACCAACACGCGCGTCCGCCTTTCAAAGCCACAGTACATGACGGTGTACGACGTGCACTTCCCCGCGGCGCCGGATGAGGCGCTGCCGCAGGCGACGTTCAGCGATGGTGAGACGCTGTGGGTGAACAACGATCAGTTGAATCTGGTGCACACACCGGACGCACATACGGACTCGGACATCTTTGTGCACTTCAACCGCGGCAATGTGATCCACACCGGCGATCTATGGTTCAACGGGATGTATCCGCTGATCGATTTGTCGAGCGGGGGCACGATCCACGGGATGATTCGCGGCGTGGATCAGGTGCTGGCGCTCGGGGACGAGCGGACGAAGATTGTCCCCGGGCATGGCCCGCTGGGGGATAAGGCGGCGCTGGAGCGGTATCGCGAGATGCTGGTGACGGTGGCGGATCGGGTGGCAAAGCTCAAAGCGTCGGGCAAAACGGTGGAGCAGGCGGTGGCCGCAACGCCGACTGGCGATCTGGATGCAGTGTGGGCGAAGGGAAGCATCAAGCCGGGGACGTTTGTGGCGCTGGTGTACGACTCGCTGTAGGGGATAGCCTGTAGCCGCTGCCTTCCCATATCTGCGAAAACCGCAGATGTGGGGTAGTACCCGGGGCTATTCGTCGCCGACGGAAGCCGCGCCGGAATTTCCTGCGCCCTTCACGCGCACCACGGTGATCTTCGAGAAGCCTTCTTTGAAGTCGGGGGGGCGGAGGCGCTCGGCCATCTTCTTCATCACGTCGTCGCCGACGGTGCGCTCGCGGCGCTTGTTGCGCTCCAGGCAAACCTCGAGAGGCACGTCGAAGAAGACGGCCTGGACGTCATAGCCGAAGCTTTTCGCCATCTTGATCCACTGGCGGCGCTCGTGGGGCGAAAGATTCGTCGCGTCGACGTAGTTCCATGGCATTTTGGCGATGAGCCGGGCGCGCAGAAGCGAGCGCAGGGTGGAGAAGACCAGTCCCTGCCAGCGCTGCTCGGTGATGTCGTCAAAGAGCAGCGAGCGGAGCAGGTCGCTGGAGAGCGGAGTGACGCCGCGGCGTTTGAACCAGGTGGTCTTGCCGGAGCCGGGCAGGCCGATGGTGAGGACGACGAAGCCACGCGCGCCTTTGGCAGCGCTGGTGGCAGGCGCCTCAGGAGGTGGCGTGGAGAGGGATTCGGGTTGGGTTTCGAGCTCAATTTTGCCGGGTGGCTCGGTTGCCGCCGCCAAAGCACCAACCGGCTCGGCAGAAGCCGCGGAGGAAGCGGGCTGGTCGACGGTCGAAACGGCTTCGGTTTCCGGTTCCACTTCATCCGGAGCTTTGGTCGCGGCTGCGCCGCCGTGATAGGAGGGCTGCAGGGGGGCTGGCTGGTTCTGGGGTAATTCCTGTCCGATTTTCCCGGTGGACTCTGAGGTATTGGGCCCACGCTTCGA
>JASHPM010000007.1 GCA_030038115.1 Acidobacteriaceae bacterium
ATTCAGGCCCGGTCCTGGCTTGAATGGGTGTGGGGGATGCCCTTCAACTTCAGCTGATTGCCCAGCGATTCAAGAAACCAATTGATGAGCGCAACGCTCCGGCGCAGCTCTTTACGTCGAAATTGCCCCAGCAGCGATAACAGCCCAGGCGGCTCAATCACCGGCTTCCGCTCGCTGCCCAGCGTTTCGCCCGTTGCTGTGGCGATGCACTGCATCAGCTCGGGATTGATCGATCCCATCATCTTTCCGAAGATGATCGCGTTCCGCAGCGCGTGCATCGCCTCCGGCGTCTGCGTCGCGCTCACCGCCGCTTCCACCACCTTGTCGCCCGCGCTCAGCACGCCGCGCAGCGTCTCAAACACGCCCGCGTCATGCAGCTGCTGGATGAGTTCGTAGGAATCCAGCAGAGCTTCTGCATGTTCCGCGGGCGCCTTCTCCAGGCGCTCCAGCAATTCCTTCCGCGCATCGCGCGGCGCTATCTCCAGTGGTATCGGCTGTGCCATATGATCCCTCCCGCACCCCACTCCGTGCCCGGCGCTCCTGCCCGTGGACTATTCCTTTTCCGCTGACTGCCGCCCGCTGGCTGCCGGCTGCTGACTGCTGGCTGTTATCTGCACCAGCCCATTGCCTGGCCTTTCCTTGCCCGGTTCGCTGTAATCCGCGCGCCGCCATTTCCTTTCCACTTCCACTCCGCGCTGCGGAGTCGGATGTCCGAATCGCGAATTTGTGCGCGGCAGCGGATTCGCCCCCTGCTCCGCCAGCACCTTCATCCGCACCGACGTCTCCTTGTACGCGGGTGTGTGCGTCACTTTATCTGTGCAGCTGCTGGTCAGAACATTCACCGGCTCCTCGACCGAATTCATCGGCATGTACAGTTCCATGCCCTTCACACGCTCGGTCACCACCGCCTGCACCTGCACCTCGCCAAAACGCGAAGTTAGCTCTACCCATCGCCCGCTTTCGATGCCCCGCTCCCGCGCCAGCTCCGGCGAAACCTCTACAAACGTGCACGGCGTCTTCTCGCGAATCCCCTTCGTGCGATACGTCAGGTTGCCCTCGTGAAAATGTTCCAGCAGCCGCCCGTTGTTCAAATGCAGATCGAAATTCGCATCCTGCTGGTTCGTCGGCTCCGACCACGTCAGCGGGAAGAACTTTGCCTTCCCATCCGGCATGTTGAATTTCTGCGTATACAGGAGCGGCTGATCCGTCCCATCCGCCGCCACCGGCCACTGCAGGGATCGATAACCTTCCAGCCGCTCGTACGTCACGCCCGCCATCGTCGGCGTCAGCGACGCAATCTCCTTGTAGATTTCCGCCGGACTCGCATAATCCCAACCCGCGCCCAGTCGATTCGCGATCTCCGTGATGATTTTCCAGTCCGGCCGGCTGTCGCCCAGCGGCTCAAACGCCTGATAGAGCCTCTGAATCCGCCGCTCCGTGCTCGTGAACGTGCCCTCTTTTTCGAGACTCGGGCTCGCTGGCAGCACCACATCGGCGAAGCGGCAGGTCTCCGTGAAGAAAATGTCCTGCATCACGAAGAAATCCAGCTTTGCCAGCGCATCGGCAACGTAATTCGCGTTCGAATCCACCAAACTCATCTCTTCGCCGAAGACGTACATCGCCCGCAGCTTGCCCTGCTGGATCGCGTCGATCATCTGGTGATTGTCGAAGCCCGGCTTCGGCGGCAGTGTCACGCCCCACGCCTTCTCGAATTTCGACCGAATCTCCGGGTCCGCCACGCTCTGATACCCCGGAAAATTATTCGGCATCGCGCCGTGATCGCTCGCCCCCTGCACATTGTTGTGTCCGCGCAGAGGATACGCGCCCGTCCCCGGTCGCATGTAGTTGCCGGTCGCCAGCAGCAGATTCGAAATCGCCGTCGACGTGTCCGACCCCATCGCGTGCTGCGTCACCCCCATCGCCCACAGCGCGCACACGCTCTTCGCCTCCACGATCATGCGCGCCACCTGCTCCAGCGTCTCCACCGCAAGCCCCGTCCGCCGGCTCGCGAACTCCATCGTGAACGGCTCCAGGCTTTTCCGATACTCCTCGACCCCATTCACCCATTCCTTTAGAAACTCCGTCTTCGCCAGCCCCTGATCGAAGATCCACCTCGTCACCGCGCTCAGCCACACCAGATCCGTCCCCGGCTTCGGATGCAGCCACACATCCGCGCGCCGCGCCATCTCATGCTGCCGCAGATCGGAAACAATCAGCTTCTGCCCCCGCAGCTTGTGCGACCGCTTCACACGCGTCGCCAGCACGGGATGGCTCTCTGCAGTGTTGCTACCGACGATCACCACCAGTTCGGCCTGCTCAATATCCGCGATCGATCCCGAATCGCCGCCGTATCCCACCGTCCGAAACAACCCGATCGTCGCCGGCGCCTGGCAGTATCGCGAGCAGTTATCCATATTGTTCGTGCCGACCACCGCCCGCGCCAGCTTCTGCATCAAATAGCTTTCTTCATTCGTGCACTTCGACGAAGAAACAAACGCCAGCGAATCCGGCCCGCTCTCTGCTTTGATCTCCGCCAGTCTCCGCGCCACCAGCCCCAGCGCCTCGTCCCAAGTCGCCTCGCGGAACCTGCCGTCCGTGCGGATCAGCGGTTTCGTCAGCCGGTCCGGGCTGTTCACGAATTCCCATCCAAACTTCCCCTTCACGCAGGTGGAAATCCCGTTCGCCGGACCCTCCGCCGGTTCCACCTTCAATATGTGCCGGTCACGGTGCCAAATGTCGAAGCTGCACCCTACGCCACAGTACGTGCACACCGTCTTCGTCTTCTTCGTCCGCGACTCCCGCATCGCCGCTTCCACTTCCGACATCTGCATCACCGCCCCGTAGCCCAGCTCGCCCTCCACGCCCTTCACCACGTCGATCATTCCCTCAATCGCTGGCTTCGGCAGCGCCGTAAAATACCCAGCCTCGCCCAGCATCGACGTCTCCATCAGCGCATTGCACGGGCAAACCGTCACGCAGTGCCCGCAGGAAACACAGCTCGACTCGCCGATGGGCGCGCCTCCATCCCACAGCACCCGCGGCTGCTCATCCTCCCAGCGAATGGTCAGCGTCTCGTTCACCTGCACGTTCTGGCACGCTTCCACGCACCGCCCGCACAAAATACATTGATCCGGATCGTAGCGATAGAACGGATTCGTCGCGTCTACCGCATACGGCTTGCTCTTGAAGGGAATCTCCTGGTGCTCCACGGCCAGCAGCTTCGTGGTGTTATGCACCGTGCAGTTGCCGTTGTTGTTGTCGCACACCGTACAGTAGAGCAAATGATTGCCGAGGATTCTGTCGAAAGCCTCGCGCTGCGCTTTGCCTGCCCGCGCCGACTTCGTCTCGACCTTCATCCCATCGGCGGTCGCCGTCCCGCAGCTCCGCACCAGCTTGCCGTCTGCTTCCACCATGCACGTGTCGCAGGTCTGGATCGGCCCCATCTGCGGGTGGTAGCACACCTGCGGCACCGCGGCCCCGCTGCGGTTCAGAAGGTCCAGCAGCCGTTCGCCTTGTGTGAATTCCCAGGTTGTCCCATCGATCGTCGCGACGGGCATCGCGTACCCACCTCGCTGCGGCAGACGAGATGCTACCACGGCCAATCAAGCCTGTGGGTTAATTTACAGGCCCCGCTCCCCGCTCCCCGCACCCAGCTCCCTGCTCTACGGCTGCCCCTCCGGCGTCGGATTCGCCGCCGTGAATTCCGAGCAGCATGGCTTCGCCGCCGCGGTGAATTCCATCAGCTCCACCCGCGTCAGGTCCGGATCGTAAAAGTTGAATTGCCACTTCCCGTCTCTCCCGATTTGCGGGCGCGGCGCCGCGTCCCCCAGTCGATCCTCCGCGTACAGCTTCGTCACCGTCTTCTCCATATTCACCACGCCCAGTGAGAAATGGTTCAGCACCCCCAGCTGCTGCTGGGAAATCTGCGCCGGGATCCCGCTCCCCGAGGGTCCACTCGTCTCGGGGCCCCCGGTGAGCCGGTTTTGCTCGCTGGGGTGGTACACCATGTATTCCACCCAGTCGTGCCCGTCCGGAACCTGCTGCGAGATCCAGTCCGTGTGGTCTGCATGCATGCCGCCGTACCAGTACGCCCTGAATCCCAGAATCGCCTTGTAAAAGGTGTCTTCCTTCTCCCGGCTCCGCACCAGCATCCCGGCGTGGATAATCCGCCGCCCAATCGGATCGCCCCCCGCCATCGAGTACAACGTCTCACTCTTCATCGCCAGCAGTTTCGCCGGTGGCTGTACAAACTCCACCTTGTTGTCTTCCGGGTCCCGCACGTCGAACCACGCGCTGCCATCGCTGCCGTGCTTCACGGCATCGGGAACCGTTACTCCCTTCGCGCCCAGATACAGCCGCATCTTTTCCGCGCTCGCCGTGATGTAAGCAATGTGATCCAGCCGGTTCACACCCGCGTCCGCAGGCATAGGCAACACCTCGATGAACTGCTCCTCGTTCACGTAATAGCGAACCCCGTCGCTCCGCTCCGGATCGACCCCCTTCTTCAGCCCCACATCGTGCGCATAGAACTGCTCCGCTTTCGCCGGATCGCTCGTGTACACCGCCATATGCGAAATGCCGAGGATGGGCGGCCTCGTCTGAGCCGCGCACGACGCCGCAATCGCAACCACCGCCAGTAAAGAAACACGCATGAACTTCTACCCCTCCCCAGTACGTATCCGTACGTATCAGTGCGTATCAAGAATAACCCTGCAGCCTGGACATGGCCTTCGGTCCGGTAAATCCACGCTGCTAAATTTTCCAGGGCGAGATACCATGTCCCCACGGATGAAACGTCGGAAGAAGCCCGCCTCACCCAATCTTTTGCGCTTTTTTCTGGCTCTCTGGATCGTCGCCAGTTTGGGCTACTGGATCGCGGGCATCGTCGATCTCTGGGACACGCGCGTCCACTGGGACCAGCGCGTCGATATCCCCTTCCGCTTCGACTCCGATTCGCGGCGCATCGATAAAACCGGTCTCAAGCCGGAAGCTCGCGCCGCAGGCCTTGCCCCCGGCGATCGCATCGTGGCCCTCAACGGCGAGCCCTACAGCGGCCTCGCCCAGTGGGCCACCGTTCTATCCGAAAGCCATCCCGGTGACATCCTCCAGGTCGACGTCACCCTCCCCAACGGCTCGTCCGCGACGGCCACCATCACCCTGGCGCGGCCTGATTACGTCTACGGCCGCATGTCCCCCCTCCTCGCCTTCTGGCAGGGCTTTTTGCTCGCCGGCCTGCTCACCCTGGTCTGTCTCCTCATCGGCTACTGGGTCGTTCTCACCCGGCCTGCCGATCGCAACGCCTGGCTCCTTCTCATCCTCCTCACCTTCCCCAGCGTCGTCTTCATCACCCCCGGTCTGGCCAGTGGCATCCCTCTGTTCCTGCGCAACCTCTGGTACCAGACGCTGCAACTGGCCGGCGCACCGGTTTTGCTCCTCTTTGGCATCTATTTTCCCGAACGCTCCCGTATCGATGCCCGTGCCCGCTGGATCAAGTGGATTCTCCTCGGCCTTTACGCAATCGCCGTCCTCTTCCTCTATCCCTCCATCTATATGGAGAATTACGGCGGTGGCGACGGCCCGTTTCTCACTCGCGCCAGCGACATCGCCAGCGCTGTCATCAACGCTCTCAACCTGCTCTGCGTTGTCCTCTACCTCGTCCTTACTCTGGATAAGCTGCGTTCCGCCTCCACCGAAGATGCTCGCCGCCGCCTCCGCGTCCTCACCACCGGCATGAGCATCGGCATGGGCTCGCTGCTCCTCGTCTTCGTGCTCCTGCCCGACCTGCCACCCCCATACCGCTTCACCGGCGCCACCACCGCCGGGTACTGGATTCGCACCGCCGGCGCCTTTGTCTTTATGCTGGCGCCGCTCACCCTGGCCTACGTCGTCGTCGTGCAGCGGGCACTCGATGTCCGCGTCCTGCTGCGCATCGGCACCCGCTATGCTCTGGCCAAAGCCACCCTCTGGGTGGTCCAGGTCGGACTCATCGCCGCCATCGGCTTCCGCCTGCTGCTGCCCCTTCTGCATAAACAGGAGCCTGGCCCCTCCGACGTCGTCGGCGCGGTCATCTTCCTTGCGGTCATCCTGGCCCTGCGCTTTGGCGTCAGCAAACGCCTGCAGCAGTGGCTCGATCGCCAGTTTTTCCGCGAAGCCTACAACGCCGAGGTCGTCCTCAACGAGCTCTCCGACGAGGTGCGCCGCTTTACCGAAACCAAGCCTCTCCTCGAAACCGTCTCCCGCGCCATCTGCGACACTCTGCACATCCGCCAGCTTGCCATGCTGCTCCACCGTGGCGACGCGTTTTACCTCGAGCAGGCCGTCGGCGTCTCCGCCGATGGCACCCTGACCTTACCCGCCCAGGCTTCCTCCATTCGCTTCCTGCTCAACTCCAACGAGCCCGCCCGCCTGTATCGCGACGACCCCGATGCCTGGTACCTGATGGCCGGAACCGCCGAGCGCCGCGCCCTCGACCTGCTCAATGCCGAACTCCTCCTCCCCCTGCCCGGCCGCAACCGCCTCATGGGCGTCATGGCTCTCGGACCCAAGCGCTCCGAAGCGGCCTGGTCGCGCACCGATCTGCAGGTTCTGCAGACCGTGGCCCGCCAAACCGGCCTCGCCCTCGAAATCAGCGAGCTCGCCCACACCCTGGCCGCCGAGGCTGCCCAGCGCGAGCGCGACAAACGCGAGATGGAAATTGCCCGCGAGGTCCAGGAGCGCCTTTTCCCCCAGGAAATGCCGAAGATTGCTGGCGCCTCCGTCGCCGGCTCGTGCCGTCCCGCCCTCGGCGTCGGCGGCGACTACTACGACATCATCCACCTCGAAGACGGCCGCCTCGGTCTCGCCGTCGGCGACGTCTCCGGCAAAGGCATCTCCGCCGCTCTGCTCATGGCCAGCCTCCGCGCCTCCCTGCGCGGAGTCACCCTCGACAATCCCCGCGACTTTGCCAAGCTCATGCACAAGGTCAATCGCCTGGTGTACGAGGCCTCCGCTTCCAATCGCTACGCCACCTTCTTCTTCGCCGCCTGGGACCCGCGCACCCGCAGGCTGGAGTGCGTCAACGCCGGCCACAATCCGCCCGTCCTGCTCCGCAACGGCGAAGTCATTCGCCTCGAAACCGGCGGTCCCGTCGTCGGTTTGTTACCCAACGCGCCTTACACCGAGCAGGTCCTCACTCTCGAGCCCGGCGATCTGCTCATCCTCTACACCGACGGCATCAGCGAAGCCATGACCCGCGATGACGAGGAATGGGGCGAAGAGCGCATGATCGAGGCCGCCCGCAAACTGCGCAACAAATCCGCCGACGACATTCTCCGCGCCCTGTTCGCCGCCGCCGACAAATTCACTGCCGGCGCCCCCCAGCACGACGACATGACCCTCCTCATCCTCAAGCTGGACCCCGCCCCGCCGTCATCCTGAGCGGAGGGAAGGGATCCTGCGTTTTCCCCTGGTTCCCTCAGCCGGTTTGGTGACAAATGAACTGTCAGCCTGAGCGAGCCTTCCAGATTTGTTGCACCCGCCCTGGGGCGCAGCAGAATATCCAAATGCGAGTCGAAGGGCCTGCATTTTTTTTGAGTCTCTGGAAAAGCCAAAGCGTACCTGCATTGCAGGACAATGCTCATCCGGTACCCCGCAAGCAACCGTCGACAATCAAAGTCTCTCCACCAGCCCGACGACCTATACCTTTGGTGCCCCAGGACAGGAACGACGGCACAAGCCCCGGCCTTTAGGCGGAGAAAGCTGGCCGGAGAAAGCTGGCCGGAGAAGCTCGAGAAAGCTGGCCGGAGAAAGCTGGCCGAGGAAAGCAAGCCGGGGAAAGCAGGCCGAGGGAAGCTGGCCGAGGAAAGCAGGCCGGGGAAAGCCGGCACAGAATGAAACAGTCTTCAGGCCCGGGCTGCCACCCCCCGTTTCCCCCGGCCAGGTTCACCCCACAGCAAGAAGCGGACTCCTCAACCACCACGATTGTCAGTGATTTGACCCTGCGCCTTGACTCCAAAGTACCGTCATCCAGCCCATTTTGGGAAAGCCCTGGAACTGGTCTCATAAACCCGTAATGCCCAGGATGCGCACGCATGAGACCCGCCCCCCCGAAGTGGGGCTCACGCCGCTCGCCGAAGCCTCGAGCCTATATATGAAACCAGTTCTGCCAGCGCCATGGCCTTCGCCTCCGTCCAGCTTCCAGCTTCATGCTTCCGGCTTCCAGCTTCCCGCTACAGGCTACAGGCTACAGGCTGCTTCTCACAGTTTCGCGAAGAACCCCTTCATCCGGTCCAGACCCTCTTCCACATCCGCGTGGCTCGTCGCGTACGACAGCCGGATATGCTGCTCCGTTCCAAACGCCTCGCCCGGCACCGTCACCACATGCGCCTCGTGCAGCAGCCGCTTCGATAGCTCCATCGCCGTCGGCACGCCCGCGCGTCCCAGATACTTCGACACATTCGGATAAACATAGAACGCGCCCTCCGGTTTCGTACACGTGATGCCGGGAATCTCCCCAAGCCGCGCCAGGATCCGGTCCCGCAGCGTCAAATAATCCGCCCGCATCTCCGCCACGCATTCCTGATCCCCGCGCAGCGCCGCAATCGCCGCCTTCTGCACAAACGCCGCCGTACTCGACGTGGACTGGCTCTGCAGCTTTGTCATGGCCACAATCACCGGCTTTGGCGCCAGCGCAAATCCCGCCCGCCATCCCGTCATCGCGTAGGTCTTCGACAACGATCCCAGCACCACCACGTGCTCCTTCGCGTCCGTGAAGGAACCGCCGCTCACCAGCGCCCCCGTGTACTGCAGATACACATAGCATTCGTCGAGCAGCAGCCAGATGCCGCGCTCGTGTGCCAGATGCACGATCCGCTCCAGATCGGCCGGCGACACCACCGCCCCCGACGGATTCGACGGCGAGTTCAGGATGATCGCCTTCGTCTTCGCGGTAATCGCCCGCTCGATCGCCTCCGCTGTCACCCGGAAATTCTCCGCCTCCTGCGCCGCGACGAAAACACACTGCGCGCCCGCGTACTGCACGATGTCCTTGTACGACACCCAGTACGGCACCGGCACAATCACTTCGTCGCCGTGATCCACCAGCACCTGAATCGCATTGAAGATCGCCAGTTTCCCGCCCGTTGAGAAAATCGCCTCGTCCGGCGCGTAGCTCGACCCGAAATCCGCCGCATGCCGCTCCACGATTGCCTGGCGCAGCTCCGGAATCCCCGCAACCACCGTGTATCTCGTGAAATTCTTCTGGATCGCCTCGATCGCCGCGTCCTTAATATGCTGCGGCGTGGCAAAATGCGGCTCTCCCGCGCCAAAATCCACCAGCTTCGCACCCTGGGCACGCAGCTTCGCGGCTTCCGCGGTCACAGCCATCGTGGCGGAGATCTCAATCCGCCCAATGCGGTCGGAGAAAACTTCGGCAGCAGTCGTTGTCATGCTGTTATTTTTTCAGATTTCCCCGGCGTAAGCGGAGAAATTTTCCTAATTCTTCGCTGCCTGCAGCGGAATTTCCAACGACCCGATCCGGCCGCTCGTCAGGTCATGCACCGCGACCCGTAAATAAATCTCTCCCGCCGGCAGATCGATTTCCTGGTGGATGGGCAACCCGCTCTTCGCTACGGCGGCCGCCTGCTCCGGACTCAGGTTCAGCACCAGCCCCTTATCTGTGTAATTTACCCGCTCGCCCTTCGCATTCCATCCCACCATCGACACTTCCACCTTCGCCTGTGCCGCCTGGCTCGGCGCCGCCGTCCACGTGATGCCATGCGGATCGATCGAGAAGTCCACAAAGTACCTCGTCACCGGCGGCTTCAGATGGCTCGCCATTTCCCCCGCCGGGCCCCCCTCGGCCTGCACCGCCTTCGCCGCGGGATCGTTCGCCCCCAGCACCCGCGCCTCAAACAGAATCTGCGACAGTGGCGGTGCGCCTCGCTCCAGCGCCGCCACAATCGGGCTCACCACGCCCGGCGTCCTCGCCCCCGGCTGCAGCGGATCCACGGCGTAATACCCGCGCCGATACGCCAGGCCGTACGTGCCGCCTTCTGCGCGCACTTCGATAGTGCGAAATGACCCGTCCCGGTTCAGCGCCTGCGGAACGTAACCGAGCGTGTAGTAGTTCGAGCCGTTGTCGATGGCCCGCGCCACCGCTTCCTTCAGACCGTTGGTGTCATAGAACGCTTCGCCGCCCGTCTCTTCGGCAATCTGCCCCATGGTCTGGTGCTCATTCACCGTCTGCTGCCGGAACTTCGCGTCCGCCCGATCCGCGAGCGATGCGCCGCTGTTGCTCGGCGGCGCCATCAGTCCGCCGCGCCCGCCTCCGCCTGAAGGCAACCCCTGGCCCGAAGAAAATCTGCGCGAAACATCGACCGCGGCCGTGGTCATCAGTCCGCGCGCGTCAACCGGATACACCGCCACCCGCGCCGCCGTCAGCAGGCTGTCCGTCGCCTTCACTTCATCGGAATAATCCCGCTCCGGCGAAAACTCATTCTTCATCGAAGCCCCGCCTGCCCCCGTCGCCGAAGGCGTCAGCGACGCATCCGGCTGGATTTCCAGCGGAAACGACCCGGAAAACCAAATCAGATTCTTGCGCCCCGGAACCTCGCTCAGATAACGCCCCAGTTGCTGCATCGCGTCCAGCGTCATGCGCACCCGCACGTCGGTCTGGAACGACTGCGTGTCGGCAACAAACTGCTGCATCGCGCCCCCGTCCACGCCGCTCATGCTCGTCGCGATGTCGTGCATCGTGTCCTCGTCCTGCGCGCTTTCTAGCAGCACCGACTGTTGCCGCTCGCCTTTGCCCCGGCTGATCGCCGCTGCAATCGCGCCGGCGTCCGTGGTGAATCCCGTAATCATCCGCAGTTGCGAAGCCAGCGTGAACACCGCCATGCGCGTTCCCGGCGGAATGCGCCGCAGGTATTCGATCATCTGCCGCCGCACGTATGCCTGGTCGGCCACCGGCGTGTTCAGCCCGTCCAGCAATAACACGTTGGCCGCGCTGCTGATCGCGAACTGCGGATAGTTGCTGTAGACGTTCGCGGGCAGCTCCGGAGCTTTCCCCACCTGCGCCGTGTCCGACGCGCGATGCTCCTCGAAAATGGCGATCCGTTGTTCCTTGCCGTCCTCGAATACGTGAAACTGCCTGGCCAGAAGGGCCTGCACCGGCTTGCCATCGTGCGTCACAACCACATCCACCAGCACCAGATTCGCGGTGGTGCGAATCACCGGCGTCGCAGATACCACGCGCCCTGTGCCTTCTGTGGCGGGCGCTGCCGGAGTGGTCGCCTGCGCCATAGCGGAAGCAACAAAGCTGGCCAGGGCCGCGGGAAGCAGACACACAAAAAACCAGCTCATCAATGGGTCCGATGCCTTGGAATTCCGCATGCGTCACTATCATGCCTGAACCCCGGCTGCGACGGTATGCGGCTCAGCTCACTTCCCTGATCCAGCGCCGCGCCCGACGATTTCTTGCCGTTCGAAGAGCCGGCCAGACCCCGAGGCGCCGTTGCCATCTCCGTGCCCTCTGTGCCCTCCGTGGTGAAAGCACCCTCAGCCGAACGTCGCCGACCGCCTCGCCGCCGTCACCACGTTCTGCGCGGAGTCGACCACGTCTCCCATCGCCTCCTTGCCGCGCCTCAGGTACTTCCCGGCAAAATCGCTCACGTCGTTGGCCGTGTCCCGGATGATATCCCCCGCATCCGCAAACGTCCGGCGAATCTGTCGCCGCGTGCGCGCGCCCGACTGGGGCGCATAAATAAGGGCTAAAGCCGCTCCAGCCGCGAGTCCCACACCAAAGGCTGCCCAAAATTTCCACGTACTCATCGTCTGTCTCCCTTCGCCGACCCGGTTATCTCCAATTTTGACTCTGTTCCGTCAGATACGGCAGAGTGCCTGTTGGTTGCGTAGATTCCTTCCCTGTGCAAAAACAAAGAAGCCGTCCCTCCGGACGGCCTCCCTTCCTCAGTTTCGCTCGCTTCCCCGCCTCTCACTTCTTTGCCCCCAGCCTCTGCGCCTCCAGCGTTACCAGCTCGCTCAGGTCCTGCTTCTTCAGGCCGTGCACCGTCTCGTTGAACTCGTCCACCTTGCTCGACCAGTTCATCGAGCAGAACTTCGGACCGCACATCGAGCAGAACGCCGCCTCCTTGTAGTAGTCGTCCGGCAGCGTCTCGTCGTGCATCGCCCGCGCCGTCTCCGGATCGAGCGACAGGGCGAACTGCTTCTCCCAGTCGAACGTGTAGCGCGCGTAGCTGATCGCGTCGTCGCGATCCCGCGCCCCTGGCCGGTGCCGCGCAATGTCCGCCGCGTGCGCCGCAATCTTGTACGCGATCATCCCGTCCTTCACGTCCTTCTCGTTCGGCAGCCCCAGATGCTCTTTCGGCGTCACGTAGCACAGCATCGACGCGCCATGCCACCCGATCAGCGCCGCCCCAATCGCGCTCGTGATGTGGTCGTACCCCGGCGCGATGTCCGTCACCAGCGGCCCCAGCGTGTAGAAGGGCGCGCCGAAGCAGCACTCCACTTCCTTGTCCACCTGCTCCCTGATCTTGTCCAGCGGCACGTGCCCCGGCCCTTCAATCATCGTCTGCACGTCGCTCTCCCACGCCTTCGCTGTCAGCTCTCCCAGTGTCTTCAGCTCGGCAAACTGCGCCTCGTCCGACGCATCGGCCACGCAACCCGGCCGCAGCCCGTCGCCCAGCGAGAAGCTCACGTCGTACTTCGCCATCGTCTTCACGATGCGATCGAAATTCTCGTAAAGGAAATTCTGCTTGTGGTGGTGCGTCATCCACTGCGCCAGAATCGCCCCTCCGCGGCTCACAATCCCCGTGATCCGTTTCGCCACCATCGGCACATACTGGATCAGCACACCCGCGTGGACGGTGAAGTAATCCACTCCCTGCTGCGCCTGCTCCTCGATCACCTCCAGATACACATCGATGTTCAGGTCTTCCAGCCGCTTCACCCGCGCCAGCGCCTCATAAATCGGAACCGTCCCAATCGGCACCGGCGAGTGCCGCAGAATCGCATCCCGTATCTCCGGAATATCGCCGCCCGTCGACAAATCCATCACCGTGTCCGCCCCGTGCTGGATCGCCATGTGCAGCTTCCGCAGCTCCTCGTCGATGTTCGACGTGATCGCCGAGTTGCCGATGTTCGCGTTCACCTTGCAGCGCGTCGCGATCCCGATCCCCATCGGCTCCAGTTCCGGGTGGTTCACGTTCGCCGGAATGATCAACCGCCCCGCCGCCACTTCGTCGCGCACCACCTCCACCGCCAGGTTCTCGCGCTTCGCGACGTACGCCATCTCTTCCGTCAGCAGGCCTTTGCGGGCAAAGTGCATCTGCGACAGGTTGGTGTCACCGGTGCGCGCGGCCTCGGCCTTGCGGCGCACGATCCAGTCCGCGCGCGGTTTCAGAATTTCAAGGGTTGGATTGGAAGCGGCCATCGATCACCTCGTCTCGGGATGGAATCGGCGTTGCGGCTGATGACGGAAGATCAAATTCAAATTATAGATTGCATCGAAGTGAAACGCAGCGGCCCCTCAACGCACTGTACCTGCGAGCCTTCCGATCCCGTAGTCTGCTCATCCGGCAGCGTGGTACTGTAATCCACATTCTCCCGGAGAAATACAATCAGGGATGCAGAAGCAGCCCATCACCGAGCAGCTTTTCGAAGAAGCTCTCGCTCTGCCTCGGCAGCAGCGCGCCGCCTTTCTTGAGAAAGCGTGCCGCGGCGCGCCCGACTTGCGGCGCATCCTGGAAAGCCTGCTCGCTGAAAACGACAAGCTCAGCGGATTCCTCTCCGAGTCTCCCTGGGCGACACCCCAGCAGGCCGCAGGCGCGCTGGCGCCCGGAACCCGCCTCGGTCGCTACCTCATTCTCGAGCCCCTGGGATCGGGTGGGATGGGCGTGGTCTACCGCGCCCGCGACGAGAAGCTCGAGCGCGAAGTCGCCGTCAAGCTGCTGGCCCCCGGCGTCCTCACCGGGGAAGAGGCGCGCCGCCACTTTCGCCGCGAAGCGCTGGCCCTCGCCCGGCTGAACCACCCCTGCATTGCCTCGGTCTACGACGTGGGTGAGCACGATGGCGCCGGCTTCATCGTCATGGAACTGGTGCCCGGCGAATCCCTCGCGGCGAAGCTGCGTTCGGGCCCGCTGCAGCTGGAACAGGCGACTGCAATCGCGTTACATGTGTCCGAAGCCCTCGCAGAGGCCCACGAACACGGTGTGATTCATCGCGACCTCAAGCCCGCGAACGTCATGATCACCCCGAAAGGCAACGCCAAGGTTCTGGACTTTGGTTTGGCGAGAATGCTCACCGCGGCGGCCGACTCCACGCTCTCCCTGTCCGAGACCGGAGGTCTTCTCGGAACTCCTCTGTATATGTCGCCCGAACAGGCCCAGGGCCGCTCCGTCGATGCGCGCACCGATTTGTGGAGCCTCGGCGTCCTCTACTTCGAGTCGCTGGCCGGTCGCCCACCCTTCCGGGCCAGCAGCGCTCTCGCAACCCTGCACGCCATCGCATCCGAACCGGCGCCGCCTCTCCGCTCCATTCGCCCCGACGTCCCGCCCCTCGCGGTGCATATCGTAACCCGGGCTCTCGAGAAAGACTGCGGGCTTCGCTACCAGCGCGCCGCCGACCTGGAAACGGATCTCAAACGGCTGATGCGCGATCTCCACCCCAGCCCCGCCTCCCCCATGGCGCCTCTCCCGTCTCGCAGCCGCGGGCGGCCAGCCATCTGGCTTGTGGCGCCGGCTGCAGCCGTCCTTCTGGGGCTGGCGGCCGCCTGGCTCCTCCGCCCCACAACGCCGCCTCCCCGCGTCACCGGAATCACCCAGCTCACGCACGATGGCACGCCCAAGCTCTTTGTAGGACCCTTTCCGGAGCCGGCCATGTTCACCGACGGGCCGCGCGTGTATTTCCAGGTTGCGGATTTCTCGCAAAGCCTGATCATGCAGGTCTCCTCCGAAGGAGGCGTATCCGAGCCAGTCTCAACTCCCTTCAGGCACGCGGGGATCCTGGGCCTTTCGGCGGCAAAATCTGAGCTCCTCCTGCAGGGACCGCCCTTTGGCGCGGGGATGATCACCGCGGCCCTTTGGGCCATGCCCGTGCCGGGTGGCCAGCCGCGGCGCATCGGAAACCTCCTCGCATCCGATGCGAGCTGGACTCCGGATGAGGCTTCCATCTATTACTCCGCGGGCGCAGAACTCTGGCGCGCGCAAGCCGACGGAAGCCAGCCCAAAAAACTTCTAACCCTCAGCGGCCAGCTCTACTGGATTCGCTTTTCCCCCGATGGCCGGCTGGTTCGATTCAGCGCCATGGACATGGAGCGGGACCGGAACGTCTTGTGGGAAGCGAGCGTGGACGGAAGCCATCTCCGCCAGGTGCTTCCCGGCTGGGATGCGTGCTGCGGCGCATGGACCCCCGGCGGAAAGTACTTCGTCTTCGCCTCCCGGCACGGAGGCAACTGGAATCTCTGGGCCATGCGCGAAGCGCGCGAATGGTGGCGCCGCGCCAACCCCGCCCCGGTTCAACTTGCCGTCGGTCAGCTCATCTCCCAGGTTCCCCTCCCCAGTAAGGATGGAAAGAGCATTTTCTTTGTCGGCGCCACGCCCCGCGGCGAGCTGGTCCGCTATGACACGCGCAAACACGCGTTCCTGACCTGGCTTCCTGGGCTCTCAGCGGAAGGACTCAACTTTTCCGCGGATGGTTCCCGGATGGCCTACGTTACCGTTCCCGATGGCGCTCTGTGGCAGAGCAAGGCGGACGGCAGCGACCGCCACCAACTAACCTTTTCCTCCATGGAGGTGGGCGGCGCCCGCTGGTCCCCGGATGGGACAAAAATTGCTTTCTGGGGCCACGATCCGGGAAAAACCGCCAGGATCTATGTCGTCCCGGCGGACGGAGGCGCTCCCGAGCAGATCACCCGGGACGATTACGACGATGTCGATCCCTCCTGGTCACCGCATGGCGATGCCATCGCATTTGGGGGCTGGAAGCAGAAAAATCATCCCATTCAAATCCTGAACCTCACCAGCCACGCACTGACCACCTTGCCCGGCTCCAGCCGCTACTACACCCCGCGCTGGTCCCCCGATGGCCGCTGGCTCGTGGCCATCGACAACGATTCGGATGGGCTGGGGCTCTTCAACTTCGCGAACCACAACTGGGAACCGCTCACCACCCTGTCCGCCCGTTCTCCCAACTGGGCCCCCGATAGCCAGTGCGTCTATTTCTCCAACTACCTCAATGCGAAGCTGCCCGTTTATCGCGTCTGCCTCAGCGACCGCAAGCCGCAGCTGCTGGTCAACCTCGCGCAGGGCGGCCAGCCCGGATCGTTCCGGCCCTGGACCGGCCTCGCTCCCGATGGCTCCATCCTCGGCGTCCGCGACATTAGTCTCGATGAAATCTACGCCCTCCAAACCGACCTCCCATAACTCGGTTTTGCTCGCTTCCACCCAAATGTGGAAAACTTGTCAAGAGGGAGCCCCGCAATCCAAAGTAACAATCGTTGACTTATCGCCACTTACACGCCAGCCTTCTCAAAGAAAGTTGGCCTTCTAATTCTCCGGACTTGGTATTCTGATAATAGGGGGCAAAAAAAAGATTTTCCCCCACCATCAGGAACACGAGGCTGCGCTGAGCGCGGCCTTTTTCATGCTCGCAGGAGAGAATCCATGGGTCCGGAATGCTGCTTTATCCTGCCCAGCGGCAGCAAGTGCCGCTGCCCCGCCACCCGCAACCAGGCCGTCTGCCGTCACCACGCGCCCAAACCCGCCCTCCCCGGGCCCCCGCCCCTCCCCAAATGCGACGTCTACTCCCGCCACAATCGCTGGACTCGGCTCGGACGCAACATCCCCTGGCTCGACTCCGTCGAGATTCCCTCCGAGATCTACGATATCCTCTGCTGCCTGATCGAAGACGGTCCTCGCGGCATCTCCGACCGCGAGGCGGGACGCCTCCTGCGCGGCCTGCTCCGCCGCCTCGGCTCCGTTCCCTTTCCCATTCCCGAACCGCCAGGCATGCCCTCTCCTGCCCAACCGCCCGCCACCGCCGAGTCTTTCGACCCCCGGATGAAGGCCCACCCGGACTTCAATCCGGAACTTCTCCGGGCTCTGATGGATTCGCTCGGACGGCGAGCCACTTCTCCGCATCAGGTCGGTCGAATATGAATCACGCGCAGCCGCTTCCCAGTCACACTCGCCCCCGTCTGCATCACACTCGACCGAATCCCCGTCACTCCTGGCCGGATATGAATCAAACGCAGCCGGGTTACAAATGACCCGTTCTCTGTCACCTGGCCGGGTCACGGCCGAGTGTGATTCACACCCAGCCGCATCTGCCTCAAACTCGGCCGAGTCCATCTGCCTCAGCCGCGGTCACTTAGCCGTTATCGGGCTCGCCAACATTCGCTAACCCAATGAAAACAAGTCACCCCCTGGAGGAGGAGGAGTGGCAGGGCGTACCAACACCACCAAAAACTTGCGCAGAGGTCCGCGCCCGCTCCGCCTCTTGAGTCAGTGACAGCAACTCTCCCGGAAAAAGGGCCGAGGGCCCGGACGTGCGACCCTCGGCATGCCGGTCGTTTGCGGTTCCGGGGGAAGGACTCGAAAAACCTGGGGTTATCGCCTGGAAACTTTCGATTACAGGCTGTTGCCGATGGTATTGAACTCGT
>JASHPM010000100.1 GCA_030038115.1 Acidobacteriaceae bacterium
GTGCAAGGGATGCGGACTTTGTGTGGAAGCGTGTCCGCCCCGGGTGATTCGCATCGGCGAGTATCTGAACCACGGCGGTTATCGCGCCGCGATGTACATGGGCGCGGGTTGCACAGGGTGCGGGATCTGCTTCATGGCCTGCCCGGAGCCCGGCGCGATTACGGTATTGCGGCTGGCGGCTCGCCATGCCGGCACAGGGTCCGGCGTGGAGACGGGAGCGATGTGATGCGCAGGCAACTGATGAAGGGCAACGAAGCCATTGTGAAGAGCGCGATTTTGTCGGGATGCCGCGCGTTCTACGGGTATCCCATCACGCCGGCGAGCGAGATTACCGAAGCGGCGGCGCTCTACATGCCGCAAACGGGCGGGGTGTTTCTGCAGGCGGAGAGCGAAGTGGCGGCCACCAATATGCTCTACGGGGCGTCCTCGGCGGGGGTGAGGTGCATGACCGCGTCGAGCGGGCCGGGGATCAGCCTGATGCAGGAAGGCATCAGCTACATGGCGGGGGCGGAGCTGCCGTGCGTGATCGCGGACATCACGCGGGGAGGGCCGGGGCTGGGGAACATCGCCGCCGAGCAGAGCGATTATCACCAGGCGGTGAAAGGCGGAGGGCACGGCAACTACCGGACGATCGTGCTGGCGCCCAACTCAGTGCAGGAGATGGCGGACCTGACGGCGCTGGCCTTCGAGCTGGCGGACCGGTATCGCAACCCGGTGATGCTGCTGGCGGACGGATTCATCGGGCAGATGATGGAGCCGGTGGAATTCCGGGAACGCGCGGTGGAAGTGAGCCTGCCGGAGTGGGCGGTGGCCGGGACGAAAGAGGCGAGGGGGAATCTGATCGCCTCGATCTATCTGGAGCCGGACCTGCTGGAGGCGCACAACCGGCAGCTGGAGGCGAAGTATCTGCGCGCGGAACGCGAGGAAGCGCGCGCCGAGGAGTGGCGCACCGCCGATGCGGAGGTCGTGCTGGTGGGGTATGGGATTGTGGCGCGAATTCTGAAGGCGGTGACGGCGGAGGCTCGCGCGATGGGCATCAGGGTGGGTCTGCTGCGGCCGATTACGCTGTATCCATTTCCGGTGGAGCACTTCAAGCGAGCGGCGGAGCGGGCCCGCGTGTTTGCGGTGGTGGAGATGAGCAACGGGCAGATGGTGGAAGACGTCCGGCTGGCGGTGAATGGCGCGCGCCCGGTGGAGTTCCTGGGGCGGGCGGGCGGAAATGTGCCGACGCACCACGAGGTGCTGGACCTGGTGAGCAAACTGGCGTTGCAATTCTGCCCGGCAATGCAGCCGGAGGAGGTAGCGCATGTCTAGCATTACGGATCAGGAATATGAGGTAGCGCACTCCAAAGCCAAAGCGTTCTACCCGAGCTATGAGCGGAAGGCGGAACTGCAGCACCAGACGCACTACTGCCCGGGATGCGGGCACGGCATTGTGCACAAGATGGTGGCTCATGTCATCGATGAGCTGGGCATTCAGGACAGCACCATTCTGGTGAGCCCGGTGGGATGCTCGGTGTTTGCGTATTACTACTTCGATGTGGGCAATGTGCAGGCCGCTCACGGGCGCGCGCCGGCGGTAGCCACGGCGTTGAGCCGCAGCCGGCCGGGAAGCATCGTGATCAGCTACCAGGGCGATGGGGACTTGTCGGCCATTGGCTCGGCGGAGATTCTGCACGCGGCCAATCGCGGCGAAAACATCACGGTCATCTTCGTGAACAACGCCATCTACAGCATGACCGGCGGACAGATGGCTCCCACCACGCTGCTTGGCCAGACGAGCACCACGACACCGCTGGGCCGAAGCGCCGCGCATGAGGGCTATCCGATGCGCATGAGCGAACTGCTGGCCACGCTGAGCGCTCCTGTGTATATCGAGCGGGTGGGTCTGGGCGACAACAAGCAGATTGCGCAGGCGTCGCGCGCGGTGCGGAAAGCGATTGAGAATCAGGTGCGGGGACTGGGCTTTTCAATGGTAGAAGTGCTTTCGCCGTGCCCGACCATCTGGAAGATGACGCCGGTGGACGCGCAGCACTGGGTGCGCGACGTGATGGAGAAGACGTTTCCGCTGGGTGTGTGTGTGGACCGCACACGCGAAGCGCAGCCACGGCCTGAGCCAGAAGAGGCTCCGGCACTGGGAAGGATTCCGCAAATCCTCGGCATTGCGGAGGAGGATTCGGGCGAAGGCGCGCCCATGCACTCCACGCTTTCCGGGGACATCGACCTCGAGGTTCGTGTTTCCGGCTTTGGCGGGCAGGGCGTGCTGCTGCTGGGCGAGGTTTTGGCGGAAGCGGGAGCAGATGCGGGGCTGGAGGTTTCGTGGCTGCCATCGTATGGCCCGGAGATGCGCTCCGGCACGTCGAACTGCCATGTGCGGGTAGCGAGCTCGCCCATCGATTCGCCTTTGGTGACGCACCCCGATGTGCTGGTGGCGATGAATGAACCTTCGCTGAGGAAGTTTTACGCCTCGGTGCGCCCAGGGGGATGGATTCTGTACAACGGTTCGCTGCCGCCGGGGGAATACGCGCGGGAAGAAATCCACGTGATGGCGTGCGACTTTACGCGCGAAGGCGACGCTCTGGGCGATACGCGCGCCGCCAACATGGTGATGCTGGGGGCGCTGCTGGAGATCGCCGAGGGGTTGCCGCAGGCCAGCATTGACGCGGCGCTGCGGCGCTGCGTATCCAGCAACAAATGGGTGCAGCTGGATGAGCGCGCCATCGAGCGCGGGCGCCAACTGTACCGCGAATTGCAACAGGAGGTTCGCCATGAAATCTGAAGCGGATCCGGAACTGATTGTGTACTTCGGCGGACAGTATGTTCCACAGCACGAAGCGCGGGTGGGGATTCTGACCCACGCGCTCCATTACGGCACGGGCGTGTTTGAAGGCATTCGCGCGCATTGGGATGAGGCGCAGCAGGAGCTGTTCCTGATGCGGCCGCTGGATCACTACGCGCGGTGGAAGAAGAACTGCGGCATTCTGCGCATCCGGGTGCCGCTGTCGCCGCAGGAGCTGGGCGCGATCACCGTGGAGCTGCTGCGGCGAAACCATATCCGCTCGAACGCATATGTGCGTCCGCTGGCTTACAAATGCGCGGAGCGGGTGGGCGTGAGTACGGACGACAAGGATGCCTTCGCCATTGTGGCTGTGCCGTTCGGGGATTATCTGGCCAGCGACAGGGGACTGCACGCGGGTGTAAGCTCGTGGCGCCGGATCGAAGACAACGCTATTCCCGCGCGCGCCAAGATCTGCGGCGCGTACGTGAACAGCGCACTGGCCGGCGACGAGGCGCGGGAGAGCGGCTTCGACGAAGCCATTCTGCTGAACGAGAGCGGTCATGTTGCCGAAGGGGCGACCTGCAACATCTTTATGGCGCGCAAAGGAGAGCTGATTACGCCGCCGGTGACCGAGAACGTGCTGGAAGGCATCACGCGCGAGTCTGTCATGGAACTGGCGCGGCGCGAGCTGGGCCGGCCGGTCGTGGAGCGCCCCATCGATCGCAGCGAGCTCTACATGTGCGAGGAATTGTTCTTCACCGGCACCGCCGTGGGCATCGCGCCCATCGTGCGGGTGGATCATCGGCCGGTGGGGAACGGAGCCGTGGGCGCGGTGACAAACGCGCTGCGGGGATTGTACTTCGATGCAACGCGCGGCCATCTGAAAAGCTATCGGAACTGGCTGCTGCCGGTCTACGGGGTTAAACGGGACGCGGAGCATGCTACCGCTCCGCTGATGGAAGTGACCGCCTGAGCCGCCGGGTTCGAATGATGCTTTACCGGCCGGCCAGGCTAAAGAGGAGGGAAAGATGCTTACAAAGGCAAGCGAATTGAACGCGTATGACGTCGCGCTCGAAAACTTCGATACAGCAGCTGACGCACTGGGGCTGGACCACGATACGCGGGAGATGATTAAGTATCCCGAGCGCGTGCTGACAGTCTCGGTGCCCGTGCTCATGGACGATGGGCATATCCGTCGCTTTGAAGCCTACCGCGTGCAGCACAGCTCGGTGCGCGGCCCGGCCAAGGGCGGCATTCGTTATCACCCGCAGGTCACGCTGGATGAAGTGAAGGCGCTGGCGACGTGGATGACCTGGAAGTGCGCAGTGGTGAATATTCCGTTCGGCGGGGCGAAGGGCGGAGTGACCTGTGATCCGAAGCATATGTCGCAGCACGAGCTGGAGCGGTTGACACGGCGCTACACCAGCGGCATTCTGCCGCTGATCGGTCCGGAACAGGACATTCCGGCGCCGGACGTCTACACCAACCCGCAGACCATGGCCTGGATCATGGACACCTACAGCATGACCAAGGGCTATGCCATTCCGGGAGTGGTGACCGGCAAACCGATTAGTCTGGGCGGTTCTTTGGGCCGCAATGAGGCGACGGGGCGCGGCGTGTTCTACACCGTGCAGTCCGCCTGCGAGCATCTGCACCTGCCGTTGAAGGGGGCAAAGGTGGTGGTGCAGGGCTTTGGCAACGCCGGCTCGATCGCCGCGCAGCTGCTGTATGAAGCCGGAGCCAAAGTGATCGCCGTGAGCGATTCGAGAGCCTGCATCCTGAATCGCAACGGGCTCAACATACCGGAGCTGATGCACATGAAAGCGCTCACCGGGCATGTGGAGGGGTTCCCGGAAAGCGAGCCGATTGCGCCCGCCGACCTGCTGGCGCTGGAGTGCGACATTCTGGTTCCGGCAGCTCTGGAAAACACAATCCACGCGGAAAACGCAAACAGCGTGCGCGCGAAGATCGTCGCCGAGGCGGCCAACGGTCCGCTGACGCCCGCCGCGGACAGGATTCTGGAGCGCAAGAATATATTCGTGATTCCGGACATCCTGTGCAACGCCGGCGGAGTGACGGTCTCCTACTTTGAGTGGGTGCAGGACGAACAGCACCTGTTCTGGGAGGCGCAGGATGTGTACGACCGCCTGGAAAAGGTGATGAAGAACGCCTTCCGCGACGTTCTGAAGATCCATGTGGACAAGAAGGTCTCCATGCGCATCGCGGCCAATATGCTGGGCATCAGCCGGGTGGCCGAGGCGGTACAGATTCGCGGCATCTACCCGTAGGCGGGAAAACAACGTAAGGCCAGGCGCGGCTCGGGGGTACACCTCCGGGCCGCGCAAAGTGCGATTCACAGGCCTTTTCCGGCGCGAGCGGAAACAGCTGCTTCTTTCGGCTTTTGGGCGGCTCATCCCAGCCCACTTGAACTTCTTCCGCCGATCATGACTTTGACAGGATCGCCTTCGATCCTGCCATTGCACCCCGCGCAGTTTTTTTCCCACATAACCTGGCTCTCCAGTGGCCGCAATCCGGCTGAAACGCGCGCGCTGCGGATGGAGAACGATTCGCTGCCGGAATCTTCGGCGATCTGACGGGCATACCTGTGGGCGGGTACAATCGGGCAACCCGGGGGGCTCGCGAGGGGCGCAGAGTTCGGAGAGGGAAGAAGGCAGGCGTATGTATTCGCTACGGTTGTTGGTGAATGCGCAGCGTGTAGCTCTTGTAACTCTTGTGGCTCTGTGCGGAGCTGCGCCGGTGAGGGCGCAGACGTGCGGCGCGACGGGCGTGGCGGTGCAGGTACTGGGGTCGGGTGGGCCGGAGTTACAGGATAAGCGCGCGTCGACGAGTTACCTGGTGTGGGATCGGGGGCGAGCGCGCGCGATGGTCGATGCCGGAGGGGGCAGCGCTCTGCGGTTTGGGGAGAGCGAGGCGAAGTGGTCGGATCTGGACGTTTTTCTGTTCAGCCACTTTCATGTGGATCACAGCGGGGATTTTCCGGCGCTGGTCTTTTCTTCCTGGTTTGGGGATCGCCGTCGGCCGCTGCCGGTGTACGGCCCGCCGGGAAACCAGTACATGCCATCGACGACCGAGTTTGTGCGCGATTTGTTCGGGGATCCGCATGGGGCGTGGCGATATTTGAGCGAGATGGTGGAACCGCATCCGGAAGGGACTTATGAGTTGCAGCCGCACGATGTCGAGGCGGGCGCGACGTGGCCGATGCTGGCGTTTCACAACGACAACATGGCGGTGTTCGCGGTGCGCGTGGTGCATGGCGCGTTTCCCGCGCTGGCGTGGCGCGTGGAGATGGGCGGGAAGCGGATCGTCTTTAGCGGAGATACGAACGGCGAAGGGGATGGGCTGACGAAGCTGGCCATGAACGCGGACTTGTTTATCGCGCATAACGCGGTGCCGGAAGACGCGACCGGCCTGGAGCGGCGGCTGCATATGCCGCCATCGGTGATTGGCGTGACGGCGGGGAATGCTCATGTGAAGCAGCTGGTGCTGTCGCATCGTATGCTGCGGACTCTGGGGAAAGAAGAGGAAACGCAGACGCAGATTAAGCTGCATTATGCGGGGCCGGTTGCGTTTGCGAATGACCTGGATTGTTTTCCGGTGGAGTGAGCTTCCCAGATTAATCCTCAGGGGTTGAAGCTGCGTTGACTTGCGGATGTTGTTGCACTCATTCGACTCGGGTTGCTTTCGCGAACTCGCTCGGGGCCAGGCGCTTGACGGCGTGCTCCAGCTCGCCGGGGACCTTGCTGCGCCTGGGATGGCCATCGGGAAAAGAGCCGTTGGGAGATTTTGAGTTCCAAAACGGGATGGTAGCGGTACTTCGGAGCTGGAGCAGAGGCATTTTTCTTGACGATCGAGGGGCGAGAAGAGCTAGCTTCTTGCTGTGGGGTGAACCTGGCAGGGTGGATTTGCCTGGAGTTTTTTCCTCCACGAACACGCCAACTGGCACTCGGATTGGCTTATGGCACACGGATTGGCTTATTGCAGGGTGAGGAGGGCGGCCATGGTTTCGGTTCCGTCCCAGAGGTTCTGGAGGCGGAGGTTTTCGTTGGCGGCGTGCTGGTTGTCGTCGTAGTTGGCGATGGGAACGGTGATGGTGCGGGTGTTGGCGGCGCGCTCCATGGCGCCGAGAGGGACACTGCCGCCCATGGTGGGCAGGAGGACAACTTCACCGCGCGCGCTTTCGACCGCGGCGATCACTTCCTGAGCGATGGGCAGATCCATGGGTGTGCGGACGGCGTTATAGCTGGCCTGGTCGCGGACGACGAGGGCGACGCGGGGATGCGAGGTGAGGATCTGCTGCGTGGGCTCGGTGTCGACGATGAAATAGCCGCGGGAACGGATGTAGTCGATGACACGCTGTTGCTGGTGGCGCCAGTCGATGCCGACAACGAGGCGGAGGTCGAGGTCGGCGGTGGCGGTGGGCGGGATGACGTTGGCGGCGTGGGCTCCGGTTTGCCCGGAGGAGAGGCCGTTGATGTTGAGCGAGGGCTCGTTGAGAAGCGAGAGAAGGTGACGTGGGGCGTTGTCGGTGCGGCCGAGCCAGAAGGACTGCATGAGCATGGGGTCGTTGACGGGAGCGCGGGCGAGGGCGGCTTTTTCCGCGGGTGAAAGCGGGGCGATGCCGTCGTAGAAGTGCGGGATGAGGACGTGGCCGTTCTCGTCCTTCATGCCGGCGAGGAGCTGGGCGAGCATCATGGCGGGGTTGGGCGCCCAGTTGCCGTAGTGTCCGCTGTGCAGGCCGCGATGCGGGCCGTAGACGGTGATGGCGAGATGGGTGTCGCCGCGCGCGCCGAAGACGACGGTCTGGCGGCCACTCTGGTCGATGGGGCCGTCGCAGATAAGCCAGACATCGCCATGGACCAGGCCGGTGTTGGCCTGGAGGATCTGCTCGAGGTGGGGCGAGCCGGCTTCTTCCTCGCCCTCCCAGACGAAACGGATGTTGGCGTGGAGCGGGATGTTGGCTGCCCGCAAAGCGTCGAGCGCGGTGAGCTGGGCGAAGATGGCGGCCTTGTCGTCGCCGGCGGAACGGGCGTAAATGCGTTGCTCGCCGTCGACGGTGCGGAGGGTGGGAGTGAAGGGCGTGGGGATGTCCCACTCGGAGGGGGTGACGGGCTGGCCGTCGTAGTGGGCGTAGAAGACGATGGTGTGCTGCGCGCCGGGGGTGTCGATGCGGCCGTAGACGACGGCGGGGACATTGGGCATGGCGAGGGTGAGGAATTGGGCGTCGATGTTGCGCTGCCGGAGCTGGGCGAGGAGGAAGTTGGCGTTCTCGCGAAGGCCGTCGGGGTCAGCGGCGACGTTGGGGATGGAGAGGAAATCGCTGAAGCGCTGGAGGAGATCGGCACGGTGGGAGGTGGTGTAGCCGCGCGCGGCCTGGGCGGAGGTGGTTTGCGCGGGGGCGTGGGCGAGGAGGAGGAGGATTGCGGCGGCGAGGAGAGTGCGAGGCATGGTGACCAATATAAAGGTGGGTCGGGCGGAGGCGTCTCCGGCGGGACTGGCCGTCCAGGCGGGGCCAGTCAGCGGTCAGCAGTCAGCGGCCAGCAGTCAGCGGGAGCCAGGCGGCGGGTTTTTCTTTTGGGATGTTCCGGAATGAGACGACGGTAACGGGGGGATGGGGAATTTCGCTTGACAATGTATCTGGCAGATGTATCTTGCAGATAGTATGTCGAGCCGGACGGATTACGTGATTCTGGGGCTGCTGTCGATCGAGCCGCATCAGTCGGGCTACGAGATGCGGAAGACGATCCAGGGCAGCGTGGGGTATTTCTGGAGCGAAAGCTACGGGCAGCTCTATCCCACGCTGAAGCGGCTGACGGCGGAAGGGCTGATTGCGCCGAGCCGGCGCGCGGCGAAGGGCCGGGGCGGGCGGCAGGAATACTCAATGACGGCCGCGGGCCACGCGCGGCTGAAGGAGTGGCTGGCGCTGCCATATCGCCCGGACCCGCCGCGGGACGAATTTCTGCTGAAGCTTTTCTTTGGGCGGGAGGCTGGACCTGGAGTTGCGGTGGCGCATGTGCGCAGGTTCCAGGAAGACTATCGGCAGGCACTGGCGCTGATCGAGGAGATTGGGCGGGTCGGGACTGCGAAGAACGCCGAACATCCCCATTTTCGATTCTGGAATTTGACCCTGGAGTACGGGGTTGCGCGGATGCGCGCGGAACTCGAGTGGAGCAAGCATGCGCTGAAGGTGCTGGAGGAAATGGAAGAGGAGCAGGGTACAGGGAGCAGGGTACAGGGTACAGGGCGCAGGGCAGGGAAAGCTGGAATGGGAAAAGCCAGCGGGAGGGGAGCAAAAGGCAGCAAAAACGTTTAGCAAAAAGCGTCTAGCGAAAACGATTTGCGGGACGCGACTGGCGAGGAACGGTTAGCAGTGAAGCGGCGCGGTGATTCGGGATGTGCAGAAAGGAGAGGGCACGATGGCGAACGAGGCGAAGCATAACACGGGGCGGCAGGTGCTGGGGTGGGGAATTCTGGCGACGTTTGTTGCGGGGTTCTTCTATGGGCCGGTCGGAGTGTGGACGGGGCCGGTGCTGGGGGCATGGTTCATCGGGACGCAGCGGGTGCGGCGCGGATTTGTGTGGGTGATGGTGTTGACGTTTGTTCCGATGGCGATTGGGAACTGGAGGATGGTCTTCAGGACGGGCCCGGTGGCAGGGCTGGAGGCGCTGGTGTGGATGCTGGCGGCGTCGGCGGTGGCGGTTGCGCCGCTTGTGGTCTATCGGATGGTGAGTGCACATCTGCGGGGGTTGGTTTCGACGCTGCCGCTGCCCACCGCGGGAGTGCTGGTGCAGGTGGCGGCGCTCGAGTGGCTGCCGGCAAAGGTGACGGGTTTGGCGTTCCGGGAGGCGGGTTGGTGGAATGGGGCGCTGCGGGAGATTGGCCGGGAGTTTGGAACAGCGGCGGTTACATTTGCGGTTCTTTGGGCTGCGGCGATTGCGGTTTGGATGTGGAATCGAGAGGCGCAGGCGTGGAAGGTTGCGGCGACTGCCGCGATTTTTGCCGCGGCGCTGTGGAGTGCGGCATGGGTGGGACGGTTGGAGCCTGCCGGTGCTGAGGCGCGGATGGCTGGAGTGCTGATTTGTGTGTGCGGCGTCGTGGTACTGAGTGTGTGGGCTCTGGCGGATCGAATGCGGGAGCGAAGAAGCTGGGCGCGGCTGACTGGAAACTCGGCAGAGACGGTTGCGCTGCTGCGGAGTCCAGGGAGCCTGAGTCCTTTGCATGTGGAAGGAAGGCCGGGCGGAGAAGCGCTGGTGAGCGCGGCGGGCGAGAAGTTTCCGATTCGCGACGGGGTTCCGGATTTTCGCACAACGGAGGATCTGAGCGGAGCCAACGGGAAGTACAACCATCTGTACGAGACGATTGGCGGGTTTTACGACGACACGCAGCGGGTGGCGTGCGCGCTGGCGGGGATGGATCGCGACGCGTACGTGATGAGTTACCTGGGAAAGCTGGAGGTGCGGCCCGGCGACAAGGTGCTGGAGACGTCTGTGGGGACGGGGCTGAATTTCAAATACCTGCCGCGGGACATTCGGCGCTACGGGCTGGATCTGGCGTGGGACATGCTGGCGAACTGCAAGGCGAATCTGCGGCGATGAGGGATGGAGGGGGAGTTGTTTTTGGGCAACGCGGAGCGGCTGCCGTTTGCGGATGAGAGCTTCGATGTGGTGTTTCATACGGGCGGGATTAATTTTTTCAGCGACCGCGCGAAGGCGATCGGGGAGATGATCCGGGTGGCGAAACCAGGGAGCCTGATCCTGATCGCGGACGAGACGGAAGAGCACGTGAAAGCGGCGTACGAAAATATTCCGTACACGCGGGAGTTCTACAAAGATCGGAAAGAGGCGGTGGCGGCGCCGGTAGAGCTGGTGCCGGCGGAGATGGAGGAGGTTCGGGTGGAGACAGTGTGGAAGCGGCGATTCTACGCGCTGACGTTCCGGAAGCCACTGGCGGTTCAGAAGGAATTGCATCCGGCGGGAGCCGGCGCGTTATGGTCATGAAATATTCCTGACCCTGCGCACGTCACAGACACAAGCGGCCTGAAATTTTATCTGGAGTTTTGTCCAAATCGGCATCCGTGGCGCGTCATCATGGTGGCGGGAGGTTGTATTCCGCGATGAGGAAGGTGGAGGAGAGCGATGCAATATTTGCTGATGTTGTACGGGGATGAGTCGGCGTGGACACGGATGACGAAAGAGCAACAAGAGCAGGGGGCGGCGGCGTATTTCGCATACACGGAAGCGCTGAAGCAGGCAGGAGTGCTGCGTGGGAGCAACCGGCTGCGGCCGAGCCAGACGGCAACGCGCATGAGGGCGGAAAACGGGAAGACGCAGGTGCTGGATGGTCCCTTTGCGGACTCGAAGGAGAAGCTGGGCGGCTATTACCTGATCGAGGCGCCGGACCTGGATGCGGCGATGTCGTGGACGGCGCGGTGTCCTGGAGTGCAGCACGGAACCGTGGAGGTACGCGCCATCTGGCAAATGGGCGAAGCTGGATACTGAGGACGTGGAAGCTGCGCGCTCGAGCCGACGGGCGCGCGGCTTCTTTGGATGGGAGCGAGTATTGGCGGATGAGCATGCGCTGGCGCACAGCGTGGCCGAAACGGTGGCGCGCCGGAGCTACGGCAAGCTGATCGCGTATCTGGCGGCCCGGACCGGCGACGTGGCGGGAGCAGAGGACGCGCTGGCGGACGCGTTTGCGGAGGCGCTCGTTCACTGGCCAGTGAGCGGATGCCCGGAGAATGCCGAGGCCTGGCTGCTGACCGTGGCGCGACGGAAGGGACTGGACCGGGCGCGGCGACGGCAATACGAAGACACGACAGATGAGGATCTGGAGCAGGCCGGGGCGGCGCTCAAGGAAGGCGCGGAGATTCCGGATCGGCGGCTGGCGCTGCTGTTTGCGTGCGCGCACCCGGCGCTGAATCCGGCGGTGCGCGCGCCGCTGATGCTGCAGGCGGTGATGGGGCTGGATGCGGCGCGGATTGCGACGGCGTTCCTGGCTTCTCCGGCGGCGATGAGCAAGCGCCTGGTGCGCGCGAAGAGCAAGATTCGCGAAGCGGGAATTCCGTTCCGCCTGCCCGAGCGCGAGGAGCTGGGGGAACGGCTGAATGCGGTACTGGCGGCCATCTACGCGGCCTACACGGAGGGTTGGGCCGATGCCGCGGGAACGGATGCGTTCCGGCAGGAGCTGAGCGGGGAGGCGATTTTTCTGGCGCGGCTGGTGGCGGAGCTGCTTCCGGAAGAGCCGGAGGCGCTGGGGCTGTGCGCGCTGCTGCTGTATGCCGAGGCGCGGCGCGGGGCGCGTCGCGATGCAGCAGGGGAATTTGTGCCGTTCGAACGCCAGGAGGTGACGCGATGGGATGGGGCGATGATCGCTGAGGCCGAAAGGCTGCTGGGACGGGCAGGGGTGGCAGGGCGGATGGGACGGTATCAGCTGGAGGCGGCGCTGCAGTCGGCACATATTGCACGGCACCGCGCGGGATGGAACAACTGGACGGATGTGCTGCAGCTCTATGACGCACTGCTGGCGCTGACGGCGTCGCCGGTGGTGGCGGTGAATCGCGCGCTGGCGGTTGCGGAGGTGGAGGGCGCGGCGGCGGGAGTGGCGGCGTTGCCGAATCCGGAGGGGGATGCGCGGCTCAGGACCTATCAGCCTTACTGGGCGGTGCGGGCGGAGCTGCTGGCGCGCGCGGGAGACGGGAATGGAGCGCGGCACGCGTACGAGGTGGCGATTGGCCTCGAGAGGGATCCGGCGATTCAGCGGTTTCTGCGAGAAAAGCAGGCGCAGGTGGGGAAGTGAACGCGGAGAGACCGGCGCTGGTTTTCTACCTGAGATCGGGGCGAGCGCGGCGCTCAGGTGGGTGTGATGGGGAGCCGTCCGGGCTAAATGCGGGGCGGAATGTAGGGGGCGGCCTGGGCTACGGGGACGACCTTCCACTCCATGAAAGCGAGCATGTACAGCGCGATGATGTTGATCAGGGGCACGAACATCAGGAGGCTGAGCCACGGGGAGAAGCCGGCTTTCTTCCAGATCATCCAGTAGGGGATGATGACGATGGCGATGCCGATGAGGATGAAGATGGGCATGATGGCCATCATGGCGGTGAGCATATGCATAGTGTGCGGATCGACCACGGTGCACCTCGGGCGGTGAGATAGCGGTTTCGCGCCAGCTTAACAAAAACAGGGATCAGCGTACAGCGGTGAGCC
>JASHPM010000101.1 GCA_030038115.1 Acidobacteriaceae bacterium
CCGGTCTGGCCCTGAAAGGTTTTGCCAGGGGTGTGAGAGAAGGTGTCCCAGACGGAGGGGCCGCGGCCGTCGGCGTGGACCGCGCCTTCGACCTGATACGCGGCGGTGGCGGTGCCCCAGATGAACCTGTCCGGGAAGCGATTGGGTACGGCGGAGAGGGTGGGCAGATTTTGCGCGGCGGCGGAGTCGAGGAGGGACTGGAGGGCGGGCGCGACGGCGAGAGCGGCGGCGGATTTGAGGAAGGAGCGGCGGTGCATGGGCAGCCTCCTGGGACAGCGTTCGGCGTTCGGCGATCAGCGGCGATCAGAAAAGCAGGAAAGGAGCCGGCAGCCAGCAGCGTGCAGCCAGCATATCAGGTGAAACGTTTAAGTAGAAGGGTTTTTCGGAAGTGGGGGCTCATGCGCCGGGTGGTATCGATCAGAATTATTTCATTTCGGCAGATCTTTCTGGCCGGTGATGGTGAAGGTGGCGGTTTGGCCGGAGGAAGCGTCGCCGGGTTGGGCGCCTCCCACGAAGATGGTGTAGCTGCCGGGGAGGATGACGTGGTTGCCCTGCTGGTCGACCTGGGAGATGGAGCGCGGGTCGAGGGTGAGGTGCACATCCCCTGCCTGACTGGCTTCGAGGTGGATACGGAGGAAGTGGGCGAGAACGCGACGCGGGGTTTCGAAGCCGTTGGGCTGGGTGAGGTAGACCTCGACGACCTCATCGCCGGAGACCGAGCCGGTATTTGTAACCGTAACTGTGACGGGAATGGGCTGGCCGGCAGGGATCGGAGAGCGGGGGATTCTCAGCTGGCGGTAAGCAAAAGTAGTGTAGCTGAGTCCGTAACCGAAGGGGTAGAGGGGCTTGCCGGTGAAATAGCGGTAGGTGCGGTTTTGCATGGAGTAGTCGGCAAAGGGCGGCAGCTGATCGAGCGAAGCGTAGAAAGTGAGGGGGAGACGGCCGGCGGGATTGTTGTCGCCGGCGAGGGTTTCGGCGATGGCGGTGCCGCCTTCTTCGCCGGGATACCAGGCTTCGAGGATGGCGGCGGCGTGTTGCTGCGCCCAGTTGACGGCGAGAGCCGAGCCATTCTGAAGAACGACGATGAGGGGCTTGCCGGTGGCGGCGACGGCCTCGAGCAGATCCTCCTGAACGGCGGGGAGCGAGATGGAAGTGCGGTCGCCGCCGCTAAAGCCTGGGAGCTGGACGGGCATTTCCTCACCTTCGAGGTTGGGCGAGAGGCCGACGCAGGCGATGACGATGCCGGACTGCTGCGCGGCGTGGACGGCTTCGTCGCGAAGGGCTGTGGCGGGGGGGATCCAGGTGAGGTCGATGCCGGCTGAACCGGTGCCGTGGAGGTATTCGAGGCGGATGGCGTGGGGATTTGTATCAGCGAAGTGCACAGATGCTTCGTAGGCTTCTCCGCGCTCGGCCTGTTTGCGGGCAGAATTCTCGACGAGGAGCTTTCCGTCGAGATAAAGGCGGAATCCTTCGGCATTTTCGCAGGCGTAGCAGTAGTTCACGCGGACACCGAGCTGGTAATCGCCGGGCGCGGGCGGGGTGAAGCTGCCGGTCCAGCGAACGGAGTAGTCATTGCGCTGGAGGCCAGGGACGGGAACGACCTTATCCCAGTTGAAATTGATGTTGCGGTCGATGCGGGTGAGGACGGGCTGGCCAGTGAAGTACGGAGACCTGAAATACTCGCCCGTTAGACCGTAGACAGGGCCACCTGGGCCGGCACCGCTGGCGGGATGAAGCGAGGTGTGTTCGATAGGGATGGCGAAGTTTTCAACCAGGGTTGAGCCCTGGGCGTAGTTCACGCGAGCCGAGGCGAAGCGTTTTTCGATGCCAGTGAGGGGGTACACGGGGTTCGGCGGCGGTCCGTTGTAGTTGCCCTGGAGGGACTGAACGAGCTCGGCGGTGGGACCGATGACGGCGATCGAGGAAATGCCGGATTTCAGGGGCAGGGTGTGGTTTTCGTTCTTCAGCAGCACCATGGATTCGCGCGCGGCCTGGAGAGAGAGCGCGCGGTGCTGGGGTGAGTTGACTTCGCTGAACGGGATTTGACCATAGGCGTAGCTGGAGGGCGGATCGAACATGCCGAGCTGAAAGCGGGCGCGGAAGAGACGGTGGAGGGAGGTATCGAGGTCGGTTTCGGAAATGAGGTGCTGATGGATGGCATCGACGAGAGACGGAAAGGCCTGGCCTTCCATGTAGCCGCACTCGAGATCGGTGCCGGCTTTGACGGCGTCGGCGGCGGCGTGGGCCATGTCGGGCGCATAGTGGTGGCCGGTGTAGACGTCGGCGACGGCGGCGCAATCGCTGACTACGTAGCCGTCGAAGTGCCACGCGTCGCGGAGGTGCTGCTGGAGGAGCATGGTGTTAGCGCAGGCGGGGGCACCCTCGATGGCGTTATAGGCGCACATGACGGACTGGGCGTGGGCCTCGGTGACGGCGGCGCGGAAGGCGGGCAAATAGGTGTCCTCAAGGTCGTGCGGGGAGACATCGACGTTGGCCTGGTGGCGGGTGGACTCGGGTCCGGAGTGGACGGCGTAGTGCTTGGGCGTAGAGACGACACGGAAGTAGCTGGGGTCGTCGCCCTGCATGCCGGTGACGAAGGCGACAGCCATGCGGGAGGTGAGGAAGGGATCTTCGCCATAGGTTTCCTGGCCGCGTCCCCAGCGGGGATCGCGAAAGATGTTGATGTTGGGGGCCCAGAA
>JASHPM010000102.1 GCA_030038115.1 Acidobacteriaceae bacterium
TGGCGTAAGCCTTAGCGCTGCCCCACTTCCACTTTCGCCGGTACCGCTCGCACCTGCCGGCTCTTCACTCGATTCGCGTAGCTCGCCTCAATAAACTTCGCGAACAGCGGATGCGGCTCCAGTGGTTTCGATTTGAATTCCGGATGGAACTGGCAGCCGAGGAAGAACGGGTGCCCGGGAATCTCGACAATTTCGACGTACGTACCGTCCGGCGTGGTCCCCGTGATGTTCAGCCCCGCCCCGGTGAGCAGCGCCTCGTATTCCCGGTTGAATTCGTAACGGTGACGGTGACGTTCGCTGATTTCCGTCTTCCCGTATGCCTTCGCCGCCAGCGAGCCCGGCTGCAGCAGGCAGGTCCACGCGCCCAGCCGCATGGTGCCGCCCATTTCCTCCACGCCGGTCAGCTCGCGCAGCTTGTAAATCACGCGATGCGGCGTCGCCGGATCGAACTCGCTTGAATTTGCCCCCGCCAGACCGCACACATTGCGCGCGTACTCGATGCACGCCGTCTGCATGCCGAGGCAAATCCCAAAATACGGCACCTGCCGCTCGCGCGCGTAGCGAATCGCGTTGAGCATCCCTTCGATCCCGCGCTTTCCGAAGCCGCCGGGCACCAGAATTCCGTCGAACCCTCGCAGCTGCTCCTCATAGCCAGGCTCTTCCAGACCCTCCGCCTCAATCCATGTCACGTTCAGTTTCAGATTGAGTTTGAGCGCGCCATGCACCAGCGCCTCCTTCAGCGATTTGTAACTGTCCTCGTACTCAACATACTTTCCCGTAATCGCAATCGAAACTTCATCCGCCGGGTTGTAGCAGCGCCGCACCAAATCCGACCACTTGCTCAGGTCCGGCTCCGGCGTTTCGATGTGCAGATACTTCAGCGCCAGCCGGTCCACGCCCTCCCGGGCAAACGTCAGCGGCACCTCGTAGATGGACTCAACGTCCTTCGCCGTGATCACCGCCTGATCTTCGAGATTGCAGAACAGGGCAATCTTGCTCTTCAACTCGCGCGACAGGAAACGATCCGTCCGGCACAACAAAATATCGGGCTGAATCCCAATCGACAGCAGCTCCTTTACCGAGTGCTGCGTGGGCTTGGTCTTCAGCTCCTGCGCCGCGCCGATCCACGGCACCAGCGTCACGTGCACAAACACGGTGTTCTCGCGTCCCAGCTCCTGGCGCACCTGGCGAATCGCCTCCAGAAACGGCAGCGACTCAATGTCGCCGACGGTTCCGCCAATCTCCACTATCGTCACGTCGCCTTCCGCCGCCACCTTCCGCATCGCATTGCGGATTTCGTTCGTCACGTGCGGGATCACCTGCACGGTCTTCCCCAGATAATCCCCGCGCCGCTCCTTGGTGATGATCTGCTCGTAAATGCGCCCCGTCGTCCAGTTGTTATCGCGCGTCAGTTTGGCGTGGGTGAAGCGTTCGTAGTGGCCCAGGTCGAGGTCCGTCTCCGCGCCGTCATCGGTCACGAAGACCTCGCCGTGCTGGAACGGCGACATCGTCCCCGGATCGACATTCAGATACGGGTCGAACTTCATCAGGTTTACTTTGAGGCCGCGACTTTCCAGAAGAGAGCCAATCGAGGCGGCGGCAAGACCCTTGCCGAGGCTGGACACAACTCCGCCGGTCACAAAAATGTACTTTGCGGACATTTCTGCGTCACCTTTTTTGGGATTGTGTGCTGGACGAACCAGGCGGGCACGATCAAGTATCGCAGGAAGTCCGCCGGAAAGAAAGAGCGTTGTTGGTGCAAAACCCGGAACCGCCTCGCCCCATCGCCTCGACCGCCCCGCGCCAGCCGCTACTGCGTCTTGTAGCTGCCCTCGCCCCACGGAAAGGTGACCGAGGGCGCGCAGTCCGGATCGATGGCAGGCGGCGTCGTGGCCGAGGTTTGCAGGCTCGGGAAGCGGTTCACTCCCGCAAAGCGCACCGTTGTCTCGCCGGACGTTTGCCCCTTCGCGCCCGTCAGCACCGGCAGCAACGGGACCACGATATGGCCCTCGGCATTGGCCCTGGGGTGCAGCTCGCGCGTGTTGGCGCCCGTGATGGCATCCAGCTTCAGCGGCGTATTGGGCGGAAACCCGGTGCCGTCAATCAGCACCAGCCCGGCGTCTTTCATCTCGAGAATCACCTGCAGTTTGCAGCCTTTGTCCGCACTGGCATTCGGAAACGGAATCGTGCTGGCGGCCGCGCCGCGCTTCCGGTCCACGGCCATCACTGCCACGCGGATCGGCTCGCCAGGCGCCGCCGTTGCCTGCAATTCAACCGGCTGGTTCGCCGCCATCGTCGCCCCGCAATCCGGAGGGAGCGCGTTTTCCGATTCGATGCCGGTATTTGGTTTAGGAGCGGCGCTCAATCCGGATGGGGGAGCCGGAGCATTCGATGTGCCGGCCTCGGGGGGCGTGGCCTGCGCGGGCGCGGCGGGCGCGGATGCGGAGGGTGCGGAGCATACCGCAATTCCTTTTGCGTCGAAAGCGATGCCGTCCATCAGAGTTTGCGCCGGGGAATTCAGCGGCCAGCGCACCAGCAGAAGCCTGTCATCCGGCGAGAAACCGGAACCTGTGATCTGATACGTGATCTGCGTCCCCTCGGCCGCCTTTGTTCTGCGAACTTCCGCCAGCGCGATGGACAAACCCGGGCTGTCCATGTCCGGACCCCAGCGCGCCTCCGTCGTCGCCAGGCGCATCGCGGCGTTCAGCGCCGCCTGCTCGCGTTGCTGTGCCAGCTCGGCCGGCGTGGGCGTGTGCGGTTCCGCCGGCAAATCGTGAAGTTGCAGAGTCGGTGCGCCAGGCTGCGCCTGCGCGGGCGCGGATTGCTCCGGAGCCGGATTCTGCGCCGGCGTCTGCTGTGCCGGCGAGGAAGTCGACTGCGCCACGGAAGAAAGACAAAATGCAGCTGCGAGACCGCACGCAGCGAGGACAGATCGGGGAACCATACCTCCGAGGATATTCCAAAAGCCCAGCGCCGCGCAGATCCGCCCCGCCGGCTCGCCGCTCAATTCCCCTGTGATACCTTGGCATCCATCCGGCTCGCACGCCGCCACCGAAGGACCCCCATGCCCCTCCAGATCGAAGAGCGCTTTTGCGGGAACATCTTCATCCTCCAGTGCACCGGCCGCATCGTATTCGGCGAAGAGCTGAATGCCCTCGAAGCCGTCTTCGAGAGGGTTGTCCGCGAATTCCATCGCATCGTGCTCAACATCGCCGCCGTCACCCGCCTCGACAGCTCCGGCGTCGGCCTGCTTGTCCGCTACTCAGCCAATCTGCGCAAGCGCAATGGCGACATACGCCTCGCCGCACCGCCGCCTTTTGTCACGGAAGTCCTCGAGATTACTCTGCTCTCCACTGTCCTTGAATCGCTCCCGACCGAGCAGGAAGCCGTCGTCTCGTTTCTCCGTCAATCGTCCACGCCCACTTGGCACGGCCAGCCCGGCCATCGTGTTCTGGTCGTCGACCGCTCGCCCGACCTCGGCGCCTTCGTCCGCGCCGTCCTCACACAGCATGGCTA
>JASHPM010000008.1 GCA_030038115.1 Acidobacteriaceae bacterium
CGCAGCGCGTTCAGGCTGGCGTGGATGGGCGTAGGCCAGGTGTGGAAGCTGACTTCGATGAGCTGTTTGGTCCCGTTGACCTTGGCCTGCACGTAAGACTTCATGCCGGAGCCGACGTGGCACTGGACGCAATCGACATGAGAGTGGGGCGATTCCTGGTAGGCGGCCCACTGCGGCGCCATGACGTGGCAGGACTCGCCGCAGAAGTGGGGTGAATCCATATAGGCGACGCCGCGATAGGTGGCGGTGCCCACGATGACAAAGTTGATGAAGGTGGCGATGGCGACCGTTTCAATTCCACGGCGAAAGACGGGGCTTTGCAGGTCGATTTGCGGATAAGCGGAAGGCAACCGGCCCGCGGCCCTGAGTTGTCTGTAACGCAACCAGATGCCGATGGGGATGAGAACGAGCCCAAGAACAAAGAGCCCGGGCAGAAACAGATCGAGAACAATGCCGAGGTAGGGGTTGGTAGATCCGCCATGGCCAAAGATGGACACGATCCAGAAGCCGATGAGGACAAAGGCGGAGGCGGTGGTCAACGCGCCGCCGATGAGGCTTAACAGGTTATTGCCGAAGAAGAAAAATGGCTGGAGCCAGGTTTCCTTCAGTCTGCGCAACGGGGACATGGAATCCTCTTAACCGACGAAATACGCGCTGAGCGCAAGTACCAGGAGGGTGAGACCGATCAGAATAGCGGTAAACCCCACCACTCGGGAGAAATTTATCAGCCAGCGCGGAGGAGCGTCTGTGATCCTTGCCGCAGCCTTACCCTCGATGAGCATGCGCTCGTATTCTTTGGGGCGGCGGTTTTTGAATTCCTCTTCGCTTTCGCGGCCAGTGAAAATGACCATGTCCATAGGGAAGCTGTCGGGGCGCAGGTGCGTATTGACGAAATGAATCGAGAAGATGAAGAGAATGGCGAGCAGGCCTTCTTCGCTGTGGATGACAAGGACGGCGTTGAGCGCCCATCCGGGCAGGAAGTGGGCGAAAAAGGGAGCAAACCACATGGCGTATCCGGAGAAACCGATGACCACCATGCCCCAAAAGACGGCCCAGTAATCGAACTTCTCCCAGTAGGCGTAGCGTTCGAACCGCGGCTTGGGCCCCAGACCGAGGAACCAGCGGAAATGTCCGAGGAGGTCTTTGACGTCCTTCCAGTTGCCCACCATGGAAGTGGGTCCCCAGAAGATTCCCTTTTCATGCTTGAACAGACCGCGGGCGAAGATTTCGCGCACGTGAATGAGAAAGGCGAGAGTAAGCACGAGAGCACAGAACTTGTGGAAGAAAAGGATGGCACCAAATCCGCCGACGGCCCTGGCAAAGCGGATGGCCCAGATGGAGCCACTGAAGCGCATCATGAGCCCGGTTGCCGCGAGCACGAGGAACGTGGTGAACAGAACGGCATGGAGGTAGCGCTGCGCCAGGGTGAAACGCAGGAAATAGCGGCTTACCACAGGCTTTTCCGGGGCGGCGATGGCTACGGTCTCGGTTGGATCAGGCATGTTTTCCTCCATTCGCCGCTCCGCCTTTGCGCGCGAAGTTGGAGCGGATGAGCCACAGCACGGTATGCAACAGGAAGAACGTGAGCACGCTGGCCAGCAGGAGGTTCATGAACAGCCGGATGTAGTAGAGCGCGGGGTTGAGCCGGCGATTGCGCGCGTTGGCGTGCGGCTGGTACTGGACGAAGCTGGCGTTGGCGCCCGCGTGGCAGCGGCCGCAGGTAGTGACGAGATTGGCCGGAGCGATGGGCGAACGGGGATCGGAGGCGGGCAGGACGTCGTGCGCGCCATGGCAGTCCCAGCAGCGAGCCGTTTCCACATAACCGCCGAGCAATCCGAGCTGGGAGTGGAAAGTGTCGCGGTAGGTATTGAATTTGTCGCGGTGGCACGAGCCGCAAATGGGCGTGGACTGCATGCGGAAGTCGGACGAGGTGGGCTCGATGATGCCATGCGCGGTATGGCAGTCGGTGCAGACCGGCGCGCTGGGGTTTCCGGCCGCAACGGCTTTGCCGTGGACGCCGGCCTGATACTGAGCATTGATGCCGACGTGACAGGTGCCGCAGGTGGCGGAGATGTTGGTCCGGTACGTGGAGCTCCGCGGATCAGTGTGGCTGAGGATCTTGTGTGAGCCGTGGCAGCTGGTGCAGTTGGCGGCGACGAGCAGGCCTTCTTTACCCAGAGCGAAGCCGTGGATGGAGTCGATGAAGAGAGCGTAGACGTTAGGCAGGTGGTATTTCTTCGCCATCGCCGGGTCGCCGTGGCAGGAGCCGCAGGTCTTCGGGATGTTCAGGGGATAGACCGGGGACTGCGGATCGGTCTTTGTGACGATGACGTGAGCATTGCCGTGGCAGCTGGTGCAGGGATGATCATTGACCTTTGCGTGGACGCTGCCGGCGAGCCCAGCGGCTTCATCGGTATGGCAGGATTCGCACTGGACCGGCGCGGGATGGTCGGGGTGGGGATAATCGTGAATGTCCTTGTGACAATCGTTGCACTTGAGGGTGCCGTGGATGCTCGAGTGGAATTTCGCGGGGTCGACGCCGATGCTTTTGCCGTTAGCGTCCTGCATGGTTGGGTCGCCATGACAGGAGAGACAGTCGACGTCGGCGTGCAGGGGCTGCGCCGGCGCGGCTAACAGCAGCACTGACGTAAAGAGGGTCAGGCTGAACGAGGAAGAGGTCTTCATTGCAGCTCCCGGTACTTCACGCCGCTCGCCGCGATGACGGAAGAGGCAGTTGACCCCTGCCTCTTCCCTGCATCCACCGCACCGATGACGGCACGCATTCCGCTCCGCTATTTCTGCAGCGTGCGGATAAAGGAAACGACTTCCTTGATCTGGGCGTCGGTCAACTTGCCGTTGTAGGAAGGCATTTTGCCTTTGCCGTCTTTGGTAATGGCGATAAGCGCAGCGTCGGTGGCCTTGACCTGATCGGGATCTTTGAAGGACGGGATCTTCATCATCTTGCCCATCGGCGTGGCGGCAGTGCCGTCGGGGCCATGGCACATGGCGCATTTGGATTTGTAGGTGTCGGCTCCGGCGCTCTGCGCGAAAGCAGGCGCCGCAATGGAGGCGGCGAGCAGGATCATAGCCGCGATTCTGATGCGATTCATGGGTGATGCTCCTTCAATGGGTTCGTATGGTCCCAAGTCCTTTCCGTTGATACATCGCGGGGGATTGGCCGGTCTGTGATACTGGCCACAGACATGGGCGGCCGGCTTAATGAGTTGAGCGCCGCTTCGACCGCGAGGCATGGTTTCATGGCTTGCCGTCGCTGCCTGAGCCGGGATCGGCTGCAGAGCCGGGTGCTTTGCTGGTGGAGTCATCCTTCACCTCGCGCACCTCATGTTCGGGAGCGCGGCCGGTGAGGAAGGTCCACTTCACGGGGTAAATGTCGGGGTCAAAGATGACCGCGTAGAAATGCCAGATAAGGATGGCCAGGGTGGCGAGGATCGCCTCATAGAAGTGGATGGCTGTGCTGATGGCGAGAATCGAAGCCGGATGCGGCAGGTGGGCGAGGATCCAGTCGTTGAGCCAGAGCAGGACACCGGTAATCGCCATGACGGCAGTGCCCCATACGAGCGCCCAGTACTCGGCTTTTTCGACGTAGTTGAAGCGGCGATAGTGCGGAGGCTGCTCAAGGCGGCCAAGATTGTATTCGACGGTTTGGATGGCCTCTTTCGCGTCGCGCAGGTCGGGAACCATGTCTTTAAGCCAGCGGCGGCCGCTCTTCTTCACAGAGAGATACACGACGTGGTAAACCGATGCGCCGATGAGCACGACGCCGGCGATGCGGTGCAGCCAGCCACGAACGGGAAAGAGATGTTCCCAACGCAGAAAGGGAGCGGCCAGGAGCGAATGCGGATACTTGAGGGCGAAGCCGGTGATGACCAGCACGATGAAGCTGACCAGAAGAAGCGCGTGCTGCCAGCGTTCGCTGAGGGTGAGGCGGATTTGGCCGGGGTGCTGGCGGTAGTGCGCGAGCACGGCGCGGGCTTTGCGCCGCAAATCGAGCGCGTTGTGCAGCAGCATGAGCCCCAGGGTGACGGGAATGACGATGAAGTAGAACAGTTTGACGAAATCAAGGACGCGGCCGCCGGGGGTGGTTTTGGACATGACATGAACGGGGCCGATAGCGAAGCGGCGGCCAGCATCGGCATGGCATTGCCCGCAGGTCCTGCTCAGATTGGCGTGGTTAACGGTCGATCGCGGATCACTTGATGGGTAGATATTGTGCACGCCGTGGCAACTGGCGCAGTTGGCAACGGTTTGCCGCCCTTCGCGCGCGGCGAGGCCGTGATAGCTGTCCTCGTAGGTAGGGACGCGGTTCTGCGGCAGATTGAAGCCGGCCATCAGCTCGGTATCTGCGTGGCAGTGAGAGCAGGCCTGCTGCGAGACGTTGGCCATGTAGACCGGCGACCCGGGGTTGCCGGGTGCGAGGATGTCATGCTCGCGGTGACAGTCGGTGCAGGTGGCCGCCTGCAATACGCCTTTCGCGACGGCCTGCCCGTGGATGCTCTGCGCGTAGGTGTTGTAGACGGCGGCGTGGCACTGGCCGCAGGTGGCAGCGACGTTCTGCTTCCAGATCTTCGAGTGCGGATCGGAGACGGGCAGGATGTCGTGGGTCCCGTGGCAGTCGCTGCACGATGCGGCATTCAGGTTGCCCTGCTGGGTGGCGCGGCCGTGCACGCTGAGGCGATAGGCCTCGACCGGACGCACCTCAGTGAACATGTACTTCGCAGCGAGTTGCGGATTGGAATGGCAGGAGCCGCAGGTATCGGGAAGGTTCCGCTTGTTGACAGGCGAATGCGGATCGCTCGAGGGCAGCGCAGCATGCGCAGAGCCGTGGCAACTCTGGCAGGTGGGTACATCGGCGTTGCCATGGTCGCGATCGCGGCCGTGGATGCTGGCGTGGTACTGCTCGACTTCAGTGGCGTGACAGGTGGCGCAGAACTGCGGGCCGGCAACAGCTTTGGCTACATTGCCGGTTCCGTGGCAGGCGATGCAGGTTTGCGAGTCGCCGGGATTGCCGAGCGCGGCGTGAGCGCCGGCGGCCATGTCTTTGGCGGCGTCGGCATGGCAGGCGATACAGGAGGCTGAAGCGGTTTTGGCGTTGTGCGTCTGCGCGGCGGCGCCGGCGTGACAATCGACACAGCCCAGACTGCCATGCGGGCCTTTCATGTGGGCGGAGGGGCTGACGGTGATGTCTTTGCCCTGGGAGTTTTTGAGACCCGTGGAAGGGCCGTGACAGAGCAGACAATCGGAGGCCTGCTGGGCGCGAGCATTGGGAATCAGGAGCGGGATTACGAAAAGGATGAACCAGAGCAAGCTGCTAAACAGGCGACTGCGAGCCGGAATAGCAGCGAAGCATCGTTCCGCAGGCAATTCTCCCGCGTGGGTCCCCATGACTTCTTCATTTCCGATTCCGCCGGAAGTGGCTGGGGTCTCCAGGTGGAATCCCGGTGCCGGAGCGCGCGCCCGCGCTGAGGCCCGGTACTCTGCGGCGGGGTTCGGGCGCCAGTTTCGCCGCGGCCACCGCTCTCTTTTTCGCTGCCGTTCTGCCGGTTCTTACTTCTGCAGGGTGCGGATGTAGGTGACGACGTCCTGAATCTGAGCGTCGGTCAGCTTGCCCGCGTAACCCTGCATCTTGCCAACGCCGTCTTTGGTCTGTTTGACAAGCTCGGCATCAGTCGCTTTCACGTCCTCTGGCGACTTGAACGAGCGCAGCTTCATGTTTTTTCCGATGGACGTGTTGCCCGTACCGTCGGCGCCATGGCACATCGCGCACTTCGCTTTGTAGGTTGCCTCGCCGCTCTGCTGCGCGACGGCCGGGACTGCCAGCGAAATACTCAGCAGAGTCAGTACAGCAATATGGAAATTCTGTTTCACGTTCTGCTCCTTACACGCGACAGCCGGGGCGAACCCCGGCTATCGGTCATTGCTGTGGCTCAGAATTCGTAATGGAATCCGAGGGTGATGTTATTCGCGCGGAAGGGCCGGGGTGCGGTCTCGCCGGCATTCGTCAGGTTCACACCGGTTTGAATAGCGCCCAGAGAGCTGCAGGCGACAACGGGCGCCGGCGTGGTGGGCGTCGGATTGGAGGTGCCGCAGAGGGGCGCGCCCGAAGATCCGCCTTCGGCATAGCTGAAGTAGTTGTATTCCGCCTTCCAGATCCATCCAGGATGGACGGTGTAGGCGACATTCACGAAGGGAGACTGATACTTCGAGACCAGCGAACCGGCGACATCGCGCGGATCGTTGTAGAAGCGGGTTCCGTCAACGGAGTTGATGCGATAGCCGACGGCGCCCTTGAGGGTATTGGAGGGAGAGATGCGGAGAGCCGCCGAGCCGGAATTCGTAGGAGCATCTTCGAAGTCCCTCACCGGCCCGACCTCATAGTAGGTCTGCCCTCGCACCGTCGCGCCCGGACACGCCGTACCGCTCGGACTCATGGCGCCAGCCTGGGTGGCGCTGGCAGCCGCGTCATAGCAGATGTTGGTCCGGGTATAGACGTCGCTGTACGCATAGTTGAGGTCGATGCCATAATGCTCGTTCGGCAACAGCTGCGCACCCGCGCTCGCTATCCGGCTGTACGCAAAGTGGCCGAGCGGACCGGCGTAGGTCACATCCTTTGCCGCAACAGCGGCCTGGTTGTTGTTCGTGTTGTTGTGCAGCTCCATATCGTTGTAGGCGCCGGAGATGGTCGCCCAGGACTTCGCCCGGTACAGGGTGTGCATTCTGTAGTGCTGTAACTGGCGCGGCGCAACAGGAGTGAATACGTTGTCGGCGTAGAGCATCTCGGCGCTGAGATTGATATTCCAGTTGCTGGTGGGACGCAGAGCGGCGCTGAAGACCCCGCCATTTTGGTTGATCGTGACCGTTCCGCTGTAAACCGCACCTACGGCAAGCGGAGTGGTGTGGAACATGCCCTCCGCGATGGTGTGCGTCTGGTAGCGGTACGTAAGAGAGAAGGTGGCGCGCGACCAGCCATCCCAGGTCACCGTGGCGTGATTGGTCAAAAACCGCTGGCCGAGATAGCCGGCCAGAGGCACTCCAACGGTCGGGCTGCCTTCGAACGTGGAGGCGCCCTGGGCTGCGGTCGTTGCGGTCAACGCACCTGCATTGATCGTTTCATTACCCGCGGTCGCAGGGGTCGACACTGTGGTGACGCTCGTAATGCTGGCCGTTCCCGGCTGGTGTTCGGTGGAGTAATCGAACTGATCGGAGACACTGAACTTCTGGGTCGCCTGCCAGACCGCGCCATAGTCGGCCGAGACTACCTCTCTCTTCGCCGTCGCGTCGCCATTGTAGGTGAGTGAGCGAGTCGTCTTGTTCAACCCCTGGAAGTTCTCGTAGTAGTCGCCCAGGTTCATCTTCGCGTCGGTGTAGCGAACATCGCCGTTCATCGCGACGTTCCTGATGCTGGAGCTCTGGAATCGGAAAATCTCCGTGGGAAAGAGGAAGCGCGTCGGCTGGGAGCGCAGGTAGCTGGTCATGACAGCGCAGGCAGGATTCACCACCGGCATTCCACCCGGCGTTGACGGCGCAGAGAGGATGGGAGTGGTGCCGATGCTGTTCGCATTGCAGGCGCTGGCAGGATAAGGCGTGAGGCTGTCGTAGTCGACCAGAAGGGCAGCAGGGGTTCCGTCCGGCTCCTGCACGGTGAGGTAGGAGGGATCCATGGTGAAGTACGAGTCGGCCTTGTAGTGGTCGATCTGCTCTTCAAGGGTGAGCCGGGTGAGCGGCACGGGCTTCCAGTCGACCGCCCCAAAGAAATTATCGGTGCTGTTCCGCTGGTACTCCTCGAGCAGGACAGTGTAGGAACTGGCGACCTGATAACCGCTGGGACTCAGGCTCGGGCCGGCGAAGATATTCTGCGAGTACCCCACCCGATAGCTCAATTTCGACAACGGATGGAAGGTGGCGTTGGTATCGGTCATACGACGCACCGTGTCGTACAAGAACGCCGACGTGTTCAGCTGCGGCCACGCGTAAGAGCCGGTTGGCGCAGTGGAGGGACCGATAGGAATCGACTGACCCGACGGGATATTCGGATTGCCGAGCAGATCGTAGTCGAAGTACTGGCGATCGCGGCGGAAGAGGCCGGAGAAATCGTAGATATTCCCCTTGTGGAAAGCAATCCTGGCGAAGTCATATGGGTCGCCGCCAAATCCGCTGCCCGCGGCGCTCAGCGAGTCGAAGAGCGTGTCTTTAGCTCCCGGCAGCGCACGCATCTCGAAGGTCTCACCCAGGACGCGTGGCCCGGACTGCACGTTCACGAGGGTGTCGTACATCGCCTCGCTGCCGGAGACGGCAGAGACGTGCCCGCCCAGATCGATGGTCTGATGGACGGTGTATCCACTCGGGACAGACGCCGGCTGTGCCTCGGGCGCCGGGGTCTGGGCGACAGCGATGCCCGCTGTAATGAGTAAAATGGCGACTCCAATGCTCCCGGCGATGCACCCGCCCAGTGCGGGAAAGAAACGCTGCCTGGAGAGCCAGGAAAACCGACAAATCTTCGTCATATGAAGCCTCACTTGAATAACCTCGACCGCATCGAAATCCGTTGACCCGTGCACGAATGTGTTACTGGAGCTGAGCTGTAGCGTCCGTGCTGCGTGCTGGTGCGGCTCAGCTCCATGGCTCTACCTCAGAAACGCCTGGTTCATGTTTGAGCCGTGAATGTAGGTATGGCAGCTGGTGCAGGGCGCTATCTCCGCCGATGCATTCGCCATTCCGTGAACCGTGCCCGCCGAGACCGGGCTGTGGCACTGATTGCACAGCGTGTTGATCGTAGGCATATTCAACATCCGGGCGTTCTGAGAACCGTGCGGACTGTGGCAGCCCGTGCACCCCTCCGCCTTGACTGCGGCGTGCTCGTACACGAAGGGCCCGCGCGTCTCCGCGTGGCACTTGGTGCAGATCATGTTCTGATCGGCGGTGGAACGCAGGTTGTTGTTCCGGAAGGTGCCATGCACGTCGTGGCAGTCGCTGCAGCTGACCGCGCCTTCGTTCACCGGATGATGGAAGGGCATATCGAACGCCGGCTTCGTATCGGTGTGGCACTGGAAGCAGAGTTTCGGCTGTTCGGCCTTGAGCAGATGCTCCGGCGTCTCAGAAGCGTGGACGCTGTGGCAGTCGAGGCAGCCAACGTTGGCCTTCGCGTGCGGGGAGCGCTCGAAGTTGGGGTGAGTGCCGGCGTGGCAGCCGAGGCACGTCTCGTCAATTTCTTTCGTGCTGAGCTTGTCGAAGCGCCGGATCTTCGTTACATCGCCGCCACCCTCGACGTGGGCCTTGCCGGGCCCGTGGCAGCTTTCGCATGTGACCCCCTTGCCGGCATGTTCGAGAGCGAGACGGGAATGAGGATTGTTGCCGAACTTCTGCACAACATCCGCGTGACAAGTGGCGCAGGTATCCTGGCCGACGAAATCCGTCGAGTCGGCTGCCGCCTTCGGTTGGGAAGTTACCGCTTGCTGCTGGCCTCCGCCGGCTGCCAGCGCCAGCCTGGTTCCTGCGAACCCGGTCAAGAACAGAAGACACGCCACGCTGGTAAGAATTCGACGCATGCGTATTCACCTCGCACAGCAAGCATCGGGGATTTGTTGTTCGAACCAGCCCTGGCTTGCTGAAATTACCGCTTATGTACTCGTGGAGCATAACGGCGTGCCAGATTGGGACACAGTGATGCAAATCACAGGTTGCGATTACTTATGGTGCAGTGATTTGTATCACTTAGCTTGTGGGCAGGCGGAAGACGCCGCGGGAAGACAGAAGGGGACGGGAAGAAGGTCGCCGGGGCTAGAAGTCCTTCAAAATCAGTGAGGGAGAAGGGTGCGGCAGCCGACGCCGCGATGTGAGGAGATCATTATAGCGATCGTTACTTTCGTTCGACGATTTTGCAGCAACGCCGATGGGACGGCAGAAACAGGAACTCGAATAGTAACTGCGACGGATCTTTATTGCGCGCGGGGCGACGGATACTGAGCGGCGCTCTGCTGTTTCGCGCGGCGCTTTCCGAGCCAGGCGCGCCACTCTTCCAGGCCTTTGCCGGTTGCGCAGGAGACTTCGAGAATTTCGATATCGGGATTCACCTGACGCGCGTTCGCTTTAGCGGCTTCGATGTCGAAGGGGACGTAAGGGAGAAGGTCGACCTTGGTGAGGATCAGCAGCGACGATTTGTGAAAGATGGACGGATACTTGAGAGGCTTGTCTTCGCCTTCGGTCACGCTGAGCAGGACGATCTTCGCTTCTTCGCCGAGGTCGTAGCTGGATGGGCACACGAGATTGCCGACATTCTCAATGAAGAGGACGTCGATGTTTTCGAGCGACCATTTTTCGAGGGCGCGGTCGATCATCTTGCCGTCGAGATGGCAGACTCCACCGGTGACGATCTGCTGCACGGGAAAGCCGTAGCGCATGAGGCGGCGAGCGTCGTTCTCGGTCTGCAGGTCGCCAGTGAGGACGGCGATTCGTTCTTCGGGACGAAATGCGGCCAGGGTGCTTTCAAGCAGCGTAGTTTTGCCCGAGCCGGGGGAACTGATGAGGTTGAGGCACAGGATCTGGTGCTCCTGGAAGCGGCGGCGCAGATCGATGGCGATGCGCTGGTTCTCATTCAGGACTTTCTGTTCGACACGAACGACGGTCACGGTTCCTCCACTTCGACGAAGGCGATGTCCAGCTGGTCGCCGCTGACGAATCCGGTGTTAGCGCTGTGGCATCGCGGGCAGGGCGCATCGGTAAACGGCGACAACGACGGAGAAGCAAACTCGTACCCGCACTCCGCGCAGCGATTCACGCGAGGGCATTTCTCGGTGGTGAGCACAACTTTCTCATCCTCAGTTTCGGCGACGATGCAATCGAAAGCAAACCGCAGAGCATCGATGTCGACGCCGGA
>JASHPM010000009.1 GCA_030038115.1 Acidobacteriaceae bacterium
GGAAGCGACCAGACGTCGGCGAGGCGTTCGTCGGAGATGCCGAGGCGCCTGGCCTTTCGTAACAGTTGCTGTGACGTTTGGCCGGGGCTTTCGGGAAGCGCGGCCTCCGCATCGGAGATTTCTTTGATCTGGTAGAGAAACCAGGGATCGATGGAGGTCATGCGGGCGACTTCACGGACGGAGTGGCCTTCGCGGAACGCGAAGCGGATGTAACTGAGGCGCTCAGGCTGCGGGGTGACGAGACGCTGGGTCATGCGGCGGGGATCGAGGACTTCGGAGCCGGATTTTTTGCCGGTTTCGAGCGAGCGCATGGCTTTCATGAGCGCTTCCTTGAAGGTGCGGCCGATGGCCATGACTTCGCCGACGGATTTCATTTGCGGGCCGAGGTTTTCGTCGGCGCCGGGAAATTTTTCAAACTGCCATTTGGGAATTTTGACGACGACGTAGTCGATGGTGGGCTCGAAGCAGGCCGGCGTCATTTTGGTGATGTCGTTGGGAATTTCGTCGAGAGTATAGCCAACAGCGAGGCGCGCAGCGATTTTCGCGATGGGGAAGCCGGTGGCTTTGGAAGCGAGCGCCGAGGAGCGCGAGACGCGGGGGTTCATTTCAATAACGACCATGCGGCCAGTGCCGGGGTGGACGGCGAACTGCACGTTGGAGCCGCCGGTCTCGACACCGATTTCGCGCATGACGCGAAGGGCGGCGTCGCGCATGGCCTGGTACTCGCGGTCGGTGAGGGTTTGCGCGGGGGCAACGGTGATGGAGTCGCCGGTGTGGACGCCCATGGGGTCCATGTTTTCGATGGAGCAGATGACGATGACGTTGTCGGCGAGGTCGCGCATCACTTCGAGCTCGAATTCCTTCCAGCCGAGGACGGATTCTTCGATGAGGCATTCGTGGACGGGCGAGAGGTCGAGGCCGCGAGCGAGGATTTCGAGCAGCTCCTCGCGGTTGTAGCCAATGCCGCCGCCCGATCCGCCGAGGGTGAAGGAGGGGCGGACGATGACGGGGAAACCGATCTTGGTGGCGAAGTCGAGGCCGTCGCGAAGATTGTTGACGAGCGCGGAGCGCGGGACGTCGAGGCCGATGCGGGTCATCGCATCTTTGAAGAGGAGACGGTCCTCGGCTTTCTTGATGGCTTCGAGCTTGGCGCCGATGAGCTCGACGTTGTACCTGTCGAGGATGCCGGCGTCGGCGAGCTCAACGGCGAGATTGAGGGCGGTCTGGCCGCCAACGGTGGGCAGCAGGGCGAAGACGCCGTCGCGACGTTCATCCCTGAGCATTTCGGATTCGAGGCGGAGGATTTCGTCGAGATAGTCCCTGGTGAGCGGCTCGATGTAGGTGCGGTCGGCGAGCTCGGGGTCGGTCATGATGGTGGCCGGGTTTGAATTGACGAGCACCACTTCGTAGCCCTCGGCCTTGAGGGCCTTGCAGGCCTGGGTGCCGGAGTAGTCGAACTCGGCGGACTGGCCGATGACGATCGGGCCGGAGCCGATCACGAGAATTTTGGCGATGTCATTGCGGCGTGGCATTTAGCTTAGGTGCTCTTTCCTATCTGAAACTATGGTGATCTCGGCGCGCTGAGGCGGCCTGGGAGTCGCAGTGTTTTGAGCGGTGTTTTGAAAGGGCACGGCTTCAGCCGTGCCGAGCGGAGCCAGATTTGCCAAGGGCTTTGGGCCCTGAGGGATGGGGTCCAGCTTCCATCCGGGATAGGCAGAGGAGAAAGGATAAGCAGACGCATTCTCGCAGAGGTGCTTCCTGACCGGGTTGAGGTAGATGTAGTGGAGATGCAAGTCGAGGTCCTGGGCGTCTCGAATGCGGTGGTCGGAAAAGCCACGCTGCCAGATTTCGAGGTTTGATCCGAGTTCCTTCTTTGCTCGGAAAGAAAAGCCCCCCTTGATGAATTGGACCGCGCGTTCCAGAGCGACGGTGGGAGTAATGAGGAGGTGGAAGTGGTCGGGCATGAGGACGAATTCATGGAGAAGGTACGCCTTGCCACGATAGGAGAGGAGAGTCTTGAAGAAGAGGCGAGCCCAGGGCTCGGCGCGAAAGAGGGCGCGGCTCTCCCACGTCCTGGAAGTGACGAAGTAGGTTTGCGAGTTGTGAGTGGCGTACTCGCGTGCAGGTTTCAAGAACTTCCCTCAGGGGCTAAAGCTCCACTATTTGGGTGGGCAAAAATCAATTGGATTATCCGAGCCATGCACAATCGGCATGACCGTTAGACTGCACCGCGATCCCGCGTCCTGGCAAATGAGGCGCTGGGGCTGATCGAACATTTTGAGACGTTCTGGGCTGGACGCTCCGATCTTGACGACAATCAACCTGTACAATCCTGGCTGCAGTTCTCCGAGGCTGAAGTCGCCGTCGCCGACCGTCGCGGTCCGAAGAACCGCTCCTGATTTCGGCGAGCGAAGCTGAACTGCAACGCCGCGCTCGAACTTCGCGCCCGTTTGGTCAAGGACTGTGCCAATTACGGTCTTCGCATCCGCCAAGTCGAGATTCGCCGGAGCTTTCTCATCAGCACAAAGCCGTTTTTGCGCTTCACGACATTGCTCGATGGTCCCGGTACAGATCGTTTGAGAAAAGAGAAGGCCGCTCAATCCCAAAATCGCGATGAGCAGCAGCTTTTTCATCCCTTCCACTCCTCCATCATTTTGCGGAAGTCGCGGAAGAGGTAGTGGGAGTCGTGGGGGCCGGGGCTGGCTTCGGGGTGGTACTGCACGCTGAAGAGCGGCAGAGTACGGTGGCGAAGGCCCTCGAGGGTGTTGTCGTTGAGGTCGATGTGGGTGAGGTCGACTTCGGCGGGGTTGAGCGAGCCGGGATCGACGGCGAAGTTGTGATTGTGGCAGGTGATCTCGACCTTGCCGGTATCGTTGCGCCTGACCGGATGGTTGCCGCCGTGGTGGCCAAATTTGAGCTTGTAGGTTTTGCCGCCGAGGGCGAGGCCAATGAGCTGGTGACCGAGGCAGATGCCGAAGATGGGGGTGCGGCCGGCGAGCCTGCGGATGTTGTCCTGGGCGTAGGTGACGGGCTCGGGATCGCCAGGGCCGTTGGAGAGGAAGACGCCGTCGGGATTGAGGGCGAGCACGTCTTCGGCGGAGGTTTGCGCGGGGACGACGGTGACGCGGCAGCCTTCGGCATTCAACATGCGGAGGATGTTTTTCTTGATGCCATAGTCGTACGCGACAACGTGGAGATCGGGGTGCGCGACGGGCGATTCGTCAGGGCGCAGCGGATCGGGACCGTCGTGCTCCCACTCGTAGCGGTCTCGGGTAGAGACGACGCTGGCGAGGTCGGTGCCGTCCATTTTGCGGATGGAGCGGGCTTTTTCGACCAGAGCGCCGGGGTTGGTTTCAGTGGTGGAGATGACGCCGCGCATGACTCCATGCGTGCGCAGATGGCGGACGAGGGCGCGAGTGTCGATTTCGGAGATGACAGGGACGTGGAAGCGCTCGAGGTATTCGTCGGCGACCTGCTGGGAGCGCCAGTTGGAGCTGATGGGGGAAAATTCGCGGCTGACGAGACCCTCGATGTAAGGTTTCGCGGCTTCGTTGTCGGCGGAGTTGGTGCCGTAGTTGCCAATTTGAGGATTGGTGAGAACGACGATCTGGCCGGCGTAGGAGGGGTCGGTGAAAATTTCCTGGTAACCGGTCAGCGATGTATTGAAAACGACTTCTCCGCGGCATTCGCCCTGGGCGCCATAGCCTTCGCCCGTGAAGATGCGCCCATCTTCGAGCGCAAGAATTGCCTGCATGGAGACTCCAGAGAATGGATTCTTCCGATTCTATCAGGGCGCGGCGGGGCGAACCTGCGGCGGGCTGAGCAAAAGTGGGGACGAATTACTACGAGAAGTGGAGGCCCGCCGTGTTGCAAATGCGGGCCTCCTGAGTGGTTGCGCCCGCGCTACTGCTGCGGCTGGGGTTGCGGCTGCGTGGGCTGCGTCTGCTGTTGTTGCTCCTGCTTGCGGAGTTGTTGCTGCTGGGTTGGAGGCTGAACTTCAGGCAAGGACTGTGCGGGTTCGAGGCCGGGAATGACGGGCGCAGTGTGGATCTGGCCGGTGGCCGCATCGACAATAGAGATGCCATAGCGGTCGAGGGTACTGGCGAGGGTCTCCTCGAACGCGGCGCGATCGGTGGCATAGCGGGCACGGGCAGCGATGAGCTGCGCATCGGCGGCAGCGAGGCCCTTCTGCTGCACCAGGACATTGGCGGTGGTGGATGCGCCGAGGTGGAGCTTCTTGATTTCGGCATCGAGGCTCTGCTGGTTGTAGTCGTGGTTGGAGATGGCGGCGTTGACGGCGGCGCGATCGTTGGTGAGCGCGTATTGCTGGCTGATGACGTTCATGCGGATCTGAATGTAGAGCTGCTGGAGCACCATCTGCGCCTTGCGGTACTCGATCTGCGAACGCTCCTCCGTGGCCTGAGCGGGGCGATTGCGGATGGGGATATTCATGGTGAACTCCACACCCTTGTTGGGCCCGCTGCTGTTCACGAGATTATTGAGCACATCGCCGTATCCTGTGGTGCCCAGCAGAGTACAGTCCGAAGCGGGAAGGCCGAAGGAAGCCAGCGCCGCCGGGCAGCTGGGGCTGACGGCGCCGCCCAGGGCGTTGGCGCCGTAAAAGGCCTGGACATCGAAGGTGGGCAGAAGGCCGTTCCTGACTCCCTTCAGCGTGAGCTCATCGATCCTGAGGTTGAGGATGGCCTGTTCGACGTCGGGGCGGTTGGCGTCCGCCTCGCGCACCAGATCATCGACCGACATATGCTCTTCCGGAGTTTCCGCCAGGCTGACGCGATCGGTGGGAATGATGGGAGCGCTGGCCAGAGCGGGATCGTCGAGATTGCGGGCGATGGCCTGCTTCATGACGAGCTGCTGGTACTCAAGGGTATTTTGCGAGGCGATGAGGGCCTGCTGATCGCTGGACTCCTGGCTTTTGGCATTGACGACGTCGAGAGGCGCCATGCTGCCGATCTGAAGCTGCTTTTCGTCGTCCTTCTCGAGGCTGGTGGACTGATCGAGGGCGCGCTGTTTGGACTGGACGTCCTCATAGGCGCTCACGAGACCCCAGTAAATGTTCTCGACCTGGTTGATGGTGTAGAGGAGCTGCTGGCGGAAGATGGAATCGGCTATGCGGCGGTCGTTCTTCGCCTGCACGATGAAGCGGCCGTTGACGCCTGTTCCAAAGCCCTGCAGAAGATGCTGGGTGAGGGCGAAGTTGAAGCTGGACTGCAGCGCCGGGCTGTAAAAACTAAAGAGATTGTCAGTGGTGGTGCGGGTATTGTTGAAGCTCACCTGCATGTTGGTGCCGGTGATGAAGCCTTTGTTGAAGGTGAAGTTGTATGTATCGGTGTTCTGGGTAATGGAAGGCAGGCCTCCGGAAAAGATCGGGCTCTGCTCCGGCTGGATCTGGTGATTGAACTCAACGGTGCCCTGCAGCGCAGGGTCGAAGTTTTCCGGGGTGGGGCCGGAACCGTTGGTGGAGAGCGAGAGGCCGCCGGGGCCGGTACCGGCAACGCTGGAGGAAGAGGAGCCGCCGCCAGGACCGCCGCCGACAGAACTGACGGAGGAGGTGGTGCCACCCTGGGTACCGGTGACGAGACCAGTGGGAATGCCAGCGATGCCTCCGATCCCGGAACGTGCGCGAAGAAGGTCGGTATCGGCGATGTCGAGATTGAGGCGCTGAATGGCGATGTCGTAGTTGTTCTGGAGGGCGAGCAGAACAGCATCGCTCAGGCTGAGATAGATTTTGCCGTCCTTCACCAGGTTATCGAGCTGCACGGAATTGAGAAAACTTGCCGGCGGCACGGTAGTGGGCGAGTAAGGAGCAAGCGGGTTGGGCCAATAGCCACGGGGCCTGGAGAAGTCGCGGCTGGTATCGCGCATGAAGAGCGGCTGGGTGGGATTGGGGGTTGGCTCGGGGGGCAGGCCGGGAGCAGCGGGCGCCGTCTGCTGCGGAACCTGCGGATACGAAGGCGCGGTTCCGGCGAGGAGGCAGGAGATCGCAGCAGCAGTTTTCAATTTAGCGAAGAAAGTAGTCGACTTTTTTTCAGAATCATTGCGGGAAACTAACATTGGCCGTCTCCACTCCTGTGACAAGGCACTTGCGGGTCAAATGACAAACGCATATCTTCCGCGATCCGCATGCGAGGCGGAAAAACGCGCTCCAGGCCCAGAAAACCGGTTTGGCTTCTCACGAATACGCGGCAAGCCTCAGCCTGGTTCCGTAAACTCGTGACACGATCAGGAAAGCTGAGTATATCGCAGCGATTCGATGATTCCGGAGAAACATCGGATGCGACAAATCGACGAAAAAAGTTAAGCGATGACGGAAGAAGAGGAACGCAAAGACGGTTCAAACTGGAAGCTGACGATCGCTTACGACGGCACGGATTTTTATGGCTGGCAGGTGCAGCCAGAGCACGCGACGGTTCAGGGAACGCTGGCTGAGGCGATTGAGCGGGTGACGGGCGAGCGCGTGCTGCCACAGGGAAGCGGGCGCACCGATGCCGGAGTCCACGCACGTGGGCAGGTGGCGTCCTGTTTTCTGAATGCGCCGATTCCGGCAGAGAATTTTCTGCGAGCGCTCAATCGCAGGCTGCCGGAGGCGATCCGCGCGCTGAGAGCTGAGACGGCGGCGCCGGACTTTCATGCGCGGCACTCGGCGCGGGCGAAGACGTACGAATATCGGATCGACCGGAGAGAGATTTGTCCCCCATGGGCGGCGCGATTTGCGTGGTCTCTGCCGTGGCCGCTCGATGCGCGGCGAATGCAGGACGCAGCGCGGCTGGTGATCGGCACACAGGATTTCACCTCGTTTGCGGCGAGCGAGCCGGATCTCGCGCGACGCACGCCGGGGGCCCCGGATCTGTCGACGCGAACCGGACGGGTCGAGGTCGAGAATGCAGACGACGAGAATGCGGAGGGCGAAGGGAACATTCGCACGGTTTTCGAGTCGAGCTGGAGGGAAGAGGGCGATCTGCTGATTTATCGGGTGCGCGGGGATGGGTTTCTGCACCACATGGTGCGGAATCTGGTGGGGACGTTCGTGGATGCGGGGCGAGGACAAATGGCCGCGGAGGAGATTGCGCGAATTCTGGAGGCGCGTTCTCGCAGTGAAGCGGGAGCGACGGCGCCAGCGCGGGGATTGTTTCTGGACAGCGTGGAGTATTGAGAGGTGCGTTCGGCCTGGGAGACGAGGCCCGTCGAGCGTTGAGTGCTACGCTGAAAGCTCCTATGGCTTCCGCCACGCCCGCATCCGCGTCCATCGCCCGAGTGGCGGCCGACCGCCGCGTGCATCAGGCGTTCCAGTGGCTGCATCTGCAGGAGCAGAGAATCATGCAGTGGCAGGCGGAGATGGTAGCTGTACCTGCGCCGCCGTTTGGCGAGAGAGCGCGCGCGGAATGGCTGTGCCAGCGTTTTCGCGAGTTGCAGCTGGAGAATCCGCATATCGATGAAGTGGGCAATGCGCTCGGAAGCTGGCCGGGAAAGGGATCTTCCGCGCAGCGGGTTTTGCTTTCGGCCCACATCGATACGGTGTTTGGCACGGGGACGCCGATCGAAGTTGAACTGAAGGGGTCGCGTTTGTGCGCTCCGGGGGCGTGCGACAACGGAGCCGGAGTGGCGGCGATGCTGGCGATGGCGGCGGCGATGCAGCAAGCCGACATCAGGACAGATTGCGAAGTGGTCTTCGTGGGCAATGTGGGCGAAGAAGGAGAAGGCGACCTGCGCGGGATGCGGCACATCTATCGCGAGGAGCAGGATCCAGGCATCGGGGGACGCATTGCGGCGCACATCGTACTGGATGGCGCGGGGCACGAGTCGGCGGTGACACATGCGCTGGGGAGCCAGCGATATCTGGTGACGATTACGGGGCCCGGGGGGCACTCGTGGACCGATGCCGACAGGCCGAATCCCATTGTGCTTCTGAGCCGCGCGATTGAGCGGTTCTCGAAAGTGACGCTACCGGACATTCCGCGGACGACGATGAACGTGGGAACGATCGAGGGCGGTACTGCGATCAACGCGATTCCAGAGCGGGCCGCGGCGCGCATCGATCTGCGATCGACGGATCCGGAACAGCTGATTCGCCTGGAAGTGGAGCTGCATCGCGCGGTGGAAGACGCGGCGATGGCTGCGAATCATGGGCAGACGGCGGAGGGAAGCGTTCGTTTTGCAATCGACAAGATCGGCGACCGGCCAGCGGGACGGCTGCCGGCGGACTCCGAGCTGATGACGCTGCTGGAGGCGGTAGATCGCCATCTCGCGATCCGCACCGAGTTGCGCCTGGCTTCGACGGACGCCAATATTCCGCTTTCACTCGGAGTGCCAGCGGTAAGCATTGGCGGCGGCGGCGAGGGCGGCGGTATCCACACGCACGGAGAGTGGTATGACGCGAAAGGGCGCGATCTGGGATTGCGGCGGATTCTTCTTCTGCTGGTGGCCGCGGCGGGCGGTTAAAACTCACCCGGTCTCCCTCAGGGGCTAAAACCCGGCGATTCTGGGACTCTTGCGGCACGGCTGAGGCTGTACCCCTTCAAAACGAGGCTTCCATCGGAGGGTTGTTTAGACTGACTGGGTGAAAGCTCTCAAAATTTTGTTTGGAATTCTGATGACGGCTGGAATTGCAAGTGCGCAGGCTGGGCCCGCGGCGGACGCGATCTACTATCACGGAAACATCCTGACGGGAATCGGACTTGAGACGGCGCATCCCGAGCGCGTGTCGGCGCTGGCCGTGGCACACGGGGAGATTCTCGCGACCGGGGACGATGCCGCGATCATCGGTCGATACAAGGGCGCAGCCACGCAGATGGTCGACCTTGAGGGCGCCTTCGTCATGCCGGGGTTCAACGATGCGCATGCCCATCTGGGGGCCGGCGGGCGGATCAGGCTGTCGGTGGATCTGATCGGCGTTAAGTCACTGAAGGAGATGCAGGAGCGAATTCGCGCAGCGGCAGAAAAGGCGCCACCGGGGCAGTGGCTGGGCGGCGGTGGATGGGATCACACGCTGTGGGCGGATGGAAAGTTGCCGGATCGAGCGGATATCGATGCGGCAGCGGAAGGACATCCGGCGATCTTTACGCGCGTGGATGGATACATTGCAGTCGCCGATTCAGCGGCTCTGAAGGCGGCAGGGATCACGCGAGAGACACCCGATCCGGAAGGAGGCAAGATCGATCGCGGGCCGGACGGCGAGGCAACCGGCATTCTGCGGGAAACAGCGCAGGCGCTGGTGAAGGTTCCTCCTCCATCGCCGGAACGGCGCAGGCGCGGACTGGAGCTGGCGCTGGAGGATGCGGTCTCGCATGGCGTAACAACGGTGCAGGATTTTTCGGACTGGGACGATTTCCTGGTGTTCGAGCGGATGGAAAGCGAGGGGAAGCTGCCGGTGAGGATTGCGGAGTGGCTGCGTTTCGCCGATCCGTTGAATGTTGAGGAGGAGCAAGCGGCGCATCATCCGGCGACGGATCGCATGCTGCACACGACGATGCTGAAGGGGTTCATGGATGGGTCGCTGGGGTCGCGGACAGCGGCGATGAATGCGCCGTACTCGGACGATCCGGGAAACTCGGGGATCCCGCGATACACGCAGGATGAGCTGAACGCGATGGCGATTGAGCGCGCGAAGGCCGGATTCCAGATGGGATTCCATGCGATTGGGGATCGCGCGGTGGAGATGGCGCTGGATGCCTATGCAGCGGCAGAGGCGGCTGTTCCGCCCCACGATCCTCGGTACCGGATCGAGCACAGCCAGGTGGTGAGTGCGGGGGATTTTGCGCGGTACAAGCAGCTGGGCGTGATTGCGTCGATGCAGCCGAATCATCTGCTGACGGACATGGCGT
>JASHPM010000103.1 GCA_030038115.1 Acidobacteriaceae bacterium
AAACCCATGACCCTCATCCCGAAGATCAAGTCGAAGCTGAAGAAGGGCACCTCGGTCATCGGCTTCCTCTCCCATCTCCAGGGTGACCTCAAGGCCAAGGCGGTCGAAGCCGGCTGCGACATTGTCATGCCGCGCTCGGCCTTCTCGCAGAACCTGCCCTCCCTCCTGCGCCGCCACGGCCTCGACGAGGAGCAGGAAGCGGAACACACCCAGCCGTTCTAAGGGCCAGGCCCAAAAGGGAAAGCCCCGCCTTCGAGCGGGGCTTTTTCCTTTCCTCCCTGCAGATGAGACTGGTTCCAGCTCACCGGCGAATCAGTCGATGAATCCGCGTTGAACCCGCTGCGGCCGCCATCTTCTCCGCCACCGCGGTCACCGGTGCCCCCACCGTCGCCACCTTCGCCGGCGCCGGCGGAACATATCTCACCCACGGCTCGGTTGCAAACCGCTCCGGATAATTGACCTTCGCCCCGCTCAGAGGAACCGTCGCGTGGATGAGCGATCCGTCCGGAATCACCCGCACCCATCGCCCCAGCGGCAGCCCCCAGCGTCCCTTTCGTTTTCGCGGGAAAAACTCCGCCAGCCACCACGGGCCCTTCAACGAGCGATGCAGCATGCCCTTCGGATTCGGCTGCACATAATCCGGCAGGCCTTCCGGCACCGGTTTGGACTCGCCCAGCACGATCTGCATCCGCTGGGAATCCACCTGTAATCCCTGTTTCATCGCTTCCACCAGCATCCATTCGAACGTGATCTTCGACAGCCCCGCCTCTTCTTCCGGGTAGCTGCCGCCCACATCCGAATGCACGCCGGTAAACCACACCTGCCGGATATCCTGCGCCGGATACTCGTCCGTAGCCGGGCGCGGCGGTCCCCACAGATTGTCCTGGAAACAGCACCGCTTCTCGTGAATCGAGACCGCATGCCGGCCCGTGCGGATAATCGGGTCCTGCCCGTTGAAACGCAGGTTGATCGGCGAGTTCACCCACCCATACGAACTCACCGTGTCCCACACCCCGCAGAAATGCACCTCCAGTTCCCGCGAGAACGCGTACTTGAACGCCTCTTCCGGCGGAAACGTCGTCTCCTGTGCGTTCGCCTCTTTCGTCAGCTGGCTGTACATCTGCAGAATGTAGGGAATCAGCTGCTCATTCCCAGGCTCCAGCAGCCCGTACACGTGCAGCACGCTGGCGATCGCCCGCGCCGTGTACGCACCCCTGCTGAATCCGAACAGGAATATGTTGTCGCCGGTTCGGTATTTATCCATCAGGTAGCGATACGCATCGCCCACGTTCTCCAGCAGCCCCTTGCCGAACGCCAGCCCCTCCACCTTCGACCACCATTTGGCAAAGCGCCCATTGACGTTCGGCGCTCCCATCGTCCCGACACCCGGATGGTAGTAGGCGATCTGGGCGTCGGAAATGATGAGCGTGTCATACAGCTTCACCAGGTTCGAGTCGGTCCCGGGGTTCTTGAAATCGTTCCCCGTCCCGTCACAGCAAATCACGATGTTCTTTGCCATGGAGCACCTCCGTTCTCGTGCAGGGGTTTGCCCGCGCTTGTTGCCCTCGTCCGGACACCCTTGTGAGGCTTTAGCCGATCAATATACGCACTTCGTACCGGATCGGATAGACAAAACTCATTTCTGAGCCACCATCAGCCGCTCGCTGCCAACCCCTGCCCTTCCCCGGCCGCTGAGCACGTACTGTTCCCTGTTCCCTGTTCCTGCTGCCTGTTCCCTGTTCCCTGCCTTTTTGTCAAGTTTCCACCACTTACCCAAAGTAACGCCACATCATTCCGTTGCACTTACACGCCAACTTACTCAAAGAAAGTTGGCCATCTAATTATTCGGGTATGGTATTCTGAACTTATAGAGTCAAAAAGGAAAAAGACCGCCATCATGCGGGCTTTTCTGTCCTGGAAAGGGCAAGAACCGGCCTCAATGCGCGCTGGCCGCTCGACCCCTGGCCGCCACTTGCCCGGCAGTTTAATCCAGGCTTTAACTCGGCTGCATCTGGTTCACGCTCGGCCAGGTTTGATTCACACTCGGCCAGGTTTATCAGGTTCGCCCGTATCTGAATCAAACTCGGACGAGTTACAAAGTGACTTATTTTTTATCACCTGGCCTCGGCTCGGCCAGAAATGAATCAGCCTCGGCCTGTCTGAATCAAGACTCGGCCGAGTTCCAAATGACCCTCCTCAGGCCACACCGCCAGTTATCGGACTCACTAACATCCCTAACCCATTGGAAACAAGTCATCGGCCCCAGGGGGAGGGAGGGATGGGGGTGCACTTATCCTGGCGGCCAGTGCATCTGCCGCCCGCCCAGCAGATGAAGGTGAAGATGATCGACGGTTTGCCCGCCCTCCGCGCCGGTGCTGATCACCACGCGATAGCCCCTGCCCAGCCCCTGCTCCCGTGCAATCTCCGCGGCGGCCCCGAGCAGCCGGCCCAGCAGCGCTTCATCGGACACCGTCACCTCGGCCAGCGATCCCACATGTTTTTTCGGGATGACGAGGATGTGCGTCGGGGCCTTGGGCGCGATGTCATGGAAGGCCAGCATCAGCTCGTCTTCTCGCACCTTCTTCGCAGGAAGGCTGCCGGCGACGATTTTGCAGAAAATGCAGCCCACGGTTACCTCGCTGTCGATTCGGTCAGAAACGGATATACACGCCGGCCAGCGGTTCCGAGGTCAGCCGATAGCTGTTGGTCGACAACGCCGGAAGACCGTTCGGCGAGAAGTCCGGCGCCTCATAATAGACGCCACGATATTGCAGTCGTACTCCCAAATGGCTGGTCAGCAGCGGATAGTTGATGCCCGCTCCGAAATTTGCTCCCGGCCGTATCTGCCATGGGGTGTTCTGCCCGCCGTTCAGCGTCGGCGAGAAAACCACCCCGCTCACGCCCGCTACCGCAAACGGCTGGATGCCGAACGCCTTCGGCCCATGCAGGTAGTAGTCGCCGTTGAACTGATGCAGGTTGTGCTGATAGCCGAATGCCTGCCCGCTGTAGAAGTCGCTGAAGCGCGTGTAGTCATAGGACGCTTCGTAGCCCAGCCACCAGTGGAAGCTGTGCCGGAAGCTCGCTTCTCCGCCCAGCGATTTGGAGGCTGTGTCCGAAATTCCATTCCCGCTCGCCGTCGACGTGAACTGATAAAAGCCACCGACGGAGGCCTCATCGTTCCTCAGAACCTTTTGCGCCTGCGCTGCCGAACAAAAAAGAAAACCGGACAAAGGAGCCAGAAAGAACCACAGAATCCTTCGGGAAACCATTCGAACGGAGAACCTCCAGTTCCCATACTAACGGGGTGCCCCGGAAACGTGCCTGTTCGACCGCAAAAGGCGCCTGCACGTTACCGGTATGGTTCACATTTTCCTGGATTTGGGTCGTAGTTCGGGTTGTGGAGCTTCGCCATTCACCTGTCCGATTTACCGCCTGGGTTCCGTTTCTCGCCGTTCAGCCCACTGCGGTTCCACCCAGGTGATTTCGTCATCTAAGCTGGCAGCGGGTAAAGTCCTGGCAGCGCAGCCACTTATCCCCCAGCCCCAGGCAACTCCAGCACAGGAGATTTCAGCACATGTCCAAAGCCGTCAAGTATGCCGAAAGAGCGGTGACCCTCACGGCCCAGGGTGCCTGGTCCGTCTTCGAGAAGCTGAACAGCATCCGTCCTAATCCTTCCTTCACGCCGAAATGGTCCGATAAACCGCTGCTGAAATCCTGGCAAAAAGAAAAGCCGCCGCTGGGCTGGCCGCGCACCACCGACTCGCTCTGCCCGAAATGCGTGCCCGAGATTCGCCAGCAGATCATCGACGGCAAGCTGCCCCACGAGATTCTCCTTAACGAGAAGGTCGGCGAGATCAAGGCGCAGATCATCGAGCGCGACGGCAAGATTCTGATGGTGAAGGATTGCCCGAAGCACGGCCACTTTGAAGACGTGATGTCCATCGACACCGCGTTTTTCAAACACCTCGAAGAGGTTTTCCCGGGCCGCGATATTCGCGCTCACAATGACGACAAGCTGCACAATCACGGCACCTCGACCGTTACGCACGGTCGCGGCTCGGTGCTGACCATCGACCTGACCAACCGCTGCAACATGATGTGCGATCCGTGCTTCATGGACGCCAACCAGGTCGGCTTCGTCCACGAACTGACGTGGGACGAAATCAAACAGATGCTGGACAACGCCATTACCATCAAGCCGAAGCGGCAAATGTCGGTCCAGTTCTCCGGTGGCGAGCCCACGCTTTCGCCGTACTTCCTCGATGCCATCGCTTACGCCCGCAAGGTCGGCTACAACTCGGTACAGGCTGCGACCAACGGCATCGAGTTCGCCAAGTCGAAGGAGCTGTGCCGCGCGGCTGCGGAAGCCGGCCTGCGCTACGCATACCTGCAGTTCGACGGCATCGGCAACGCGGCCAACTCGCACCGCAAGGTTGGCAACCTGTTCGACGTGAAGCTGCAGGCCATCCACAACCTGCACGAAGCCGGCGTCGACATCGTTCCGGTGACGACCATCATCAACGGCATTAACAACGAGCAGGTCGGCCACATCATCCAGTTCGCGCTCGACAATCCCAAAAAGATCAACTTCCTCAGCTTCCAGCCGGTTTCGTTCACCGGCCGCGACGAAGGCCTGACCGACGAGCGCCGCACCGCGCAGCGTTACACGCTGAGCCATATGGCGCACGACGTGAAGAACCAAACCGGTCTGGGCGAACCGACGCGCGACTGGTTCCCGATCAGCTTTATGAGCACCTTCTCCGACTGGGCCGATCTGGTGCACGGGCCGAATCACGAGTGGGGCCAGCTTTCCTGCGGATGCCACCCGAACTGCGGTATCGGCATGGCGCTGATGATCGACAAGGAGACGAAGGAAGCCGTTCCGGTCACGGCGTTCCTGAACGCCGATCGGCTGGCGAAGGACGTGGCCAAGGTCAACGATGCTGCGCGCGGCAAGTTCCTCTCGGTCGTTGGAGTGGCGCTGGCGCTGCTGCGCAACTATGATCCGACGAAGTCGCCGACGCATTTCCGCATCCTCGATCTGCTGCAGAAGTTCGACAAGTGCTTTGGCGCAACCGGCCGCAACTACGGCAAAGTGACCGGCGATCGCACCATGGCGGACATCGAGAAACGGCGCGCGGATCGCTGGAACTTCCTGTTCATCGCCGGTATGTGGTTCCAGGACCTGTTCAACTACGACTTCCGTCGCACCGAGCAGTGCATCATTCCCTATGCGACGCAGGAAGGCGAGATCAGCTTCTGCGCCTACAACACCGGCATCGGCTGGCGGAACATCATCGAGAAGATGCACATGACGGCCACGCTCACCAAGTGGTATGAGGAGCATGGACGGCATGAGATCTTCGCCGGCGGCAAGAAGGTCGGCATGGATACGACCGAGCACACGCTGATCCTGAATAAGGAACACGTGGATGCGGCGGCCAACAACAGCCTGGACAAGCTGGGCATCGCGAAGAATGCACGCGAAGAGAAGCTGCGCGCTCGCGAGGCAAAGCTAAAGCAGGACGCCGAGAATGCGCGCATGGCAAAGCTTTATCGAGAGCATGTGCTCGGCGAGAAGCCGGTCGAAGGTATCATCCCGATCGATGCCATCGCACCGGCTCCGAAAGCTGCTCCGCGGACCGAAGAGCCCGTGATGGGAGACTAAGCCGTCGAGGCGAACGCGCCTTGCCGCGCAACCGATTCAAGTCAACCAATCTGCCTTGATCGAACCAAAGGCCATCTGGAAACGGATGGCCTTTGCTGTTGGGGGCTTAGCCGCTCAGGCGGACGCGCCTGCGGCGCACGGGCTGCGTCTCCGCTTCCAACAGGACCGGCAGCATGAGTTTCGCCCGACAGTGCATCGCCGGAATCGTGCTGTGGCGGGCGTCTTCGAGCATTTGCATCGCCTCGTCACGCAGATCCGGCTCTTTGGCGGCCAGAATGGCGAAGGCTTCCAGAGCCATGGCGCGGACCGCGATGCGGTCTTCGGTGAGCCGGGCACGCATCAGCGGCAGCAGGCGCAGACGCTGCGAACGCGTGAGCGCATTGTGCGCGGCGGCAACGATGACGTAGCCGCGCGCTTGCCATTCTTCCATTGGCAACTCGGCGGCGACTTCCGCCAGAACGTCGCCAAAAACGGACAGAATGCCGGGTTCGCGGCGGCTGACGAGCCGGGCGAGTTCGGCGGCGCAGCGATGATCGAACGGGTCGGCGGAGCAAAGCTCGCGAATCAGTTCGCGGACCGCGTTTTTGCGCGGCTTCGTGAAGAAGTCCTTTGCGGCTGCCGCGGCATCGGTCGATTTCCAGCTTCGTCT
>JASHPM010000104.1 GCA_030038115.1 Acidobacteriaceae bacterium
CCGCCAACGAGGAAGCAGGACGTGAAGGATCCGATCGGCATCACCGGCTGGCCAAAAGAGAAAGGCCGCGACGGCGAACGCACGCCGATGCAGTGGAACGACGGACCCGACGCGGGCTTCTCACCACCCGGCGTGAAAACCTGGCTGCCCATCCCGCCCAGCTACAAGACGATCAACGTCGTCGCCGAACAAGATGAGCCGAATTCGATGCTGCACTGGTACCAGCAGATCATCGCGCTCAAGAAGCACGATCCGGCTCTCCACGATGGCGCGGAGATGATGCTCAATACCGGCGACGAGCACGTGCTCTCCTGGCTGCGCAAGGCGTCCGACGGAGAAGCGGTCGTCGTCGCCTGCAACGTCACCGATCAGCCGCAGACCGTCAGCTTCGATCTGACCGCGCAGGGAATTCACGCAACGAACGTGAAGACACTGATGAAGACGCCCGGCGCCGCGGAGCCGGCTTCCCTGCATTCGATTCAGCTAGGGCCCTTCGGCGTCTATATTGGCCGCGTTCAGTAAGGGTCCCGAGCCAGTCAATCGGGCCGGGCGCGCCTGCAATCACCCGCCCCGCACACTTACCAGCGCAGGGTCACGCTCTTCTCTGTGTATCCATCGCCATCGGGAAAACGAACCTGCAGCGTTCGGAGTCCCCCTTCCGCCGAACCCAGTTCACCATCCTGCGTGACGAGTTTCAGCGCGGGACCATTCTCCCGGATGCTCAGCATTTGCATAGTGCCACCCGGCGCAGAGAGCCGCAGATTGAGCTCACGATCGCCGTATTTTTCCTCGAGCACCTTCATCTGGTTTGTCTCAGCCCCGTACTCGGGCAGTTGCTCAGTGATCCCGGCTTCGACCGCAGGCAGCGGAATGTGCAGCACGCCATTCCTCGTCGCGGCTCCGGGAATCCGCGAGGCCAGATGGATCCCCGGATCGTTTGCCTGCACCAGCATCTCGCGGCCCTCGCGCTGGAACGTCAGATCCACCGTCCTGCTACCAAAAGGCAGCCGCCGGATCGCCGCCTGGTTCCATGCCGCCGGCAGATGCGGCGAAATCGTCAGCGCACTCTCCGCCGCGTTCCACTCCAGTCCGAACATCCCGCGCAGGACCGGCGAAATCACCATCGCCGACGACCACAGCTGATGCGCCGTGCTACGCCCGAGCACCTGGCAGAAGCGCCCGGAGAGCAATTCCGTCACATCGCCCAGGTCCTGCGCCCAGGTCAGATTCGTATTCTGCATCAGGTGCGCATAGCCGGAGAGGTCGTGCCCCGCGCGATACTCCGCCACGGATACCCATCCGGTGTAGAGCGGCCACACGGTTCCCTGGTGGTAGCTGATGGGATCGTAGAAACTGGTCTGGTCGCTGATAATGCGCGTCCCCCAGTCCGTGGAGATGTGGCCGTCCGCCCAGCGCCCCATCATCGGGTCAGCGCGCTCCAGGCCATACGTCCCGTCCCACCACGCCACCGCGGGAAAGATGCTCTCCGTCCTGTCCACGCCGTCGCTGCCATTCCAGCTGAAGGCGTACCGCTGCGTGTCGGGCAGGTAGTACTCGGTCTCGATCGTCCTGGCGATGCGCGCCGCTCGCTGCTGCGCTTCATCCGCCAGATCGTTGTGCCCGGTTGCCCGCGCCAAATCGGCAAACGCCAAGCTGGCCTGCTCATCGAGCGCCGCCAGGTAAATCTCCTGATGCGGCATCTTCGGTACCCACGACTCCACCCATCCCGTTCCCTGCGAGTTGTCGTAGATCCCGTCGCCGCCGGTGTCGTGGGTCGTCTCGAAATTCCAGGCGCGCTCCAGCCCCGGCCAGATCGACGTGATGAACCCCCGGTCTCCGCCGATCTTCAGATAATCGTTGGCCGCCATCAGCAGCAGCGGCGTCGAATCCGCCGCGGCAAATTCGTAAGGCAGGGTTGCCCATGGCACCAGGTCTGCCGTCTGGGAGCGCTCGTGCATGATCTTGCCGTCGGCGCGCTGATGCTTGAGCAGGAACGAGATCTCCGCCCGGGTGGTCTCGAAGGCGCCGTAACTGTTCACCGCATAGAGCGACCACAGCGCATCGCGCCCGAAGAACCACCCGAATCCTGGGCGCGTCACATCGCCCGAGCCTACGAAACCTGCCGTCAGCGCTTCGTCCTTCGCACCGGGAGCCGTCTGCACCCGCAACTGATCGATGGCGATCTCCGCCCACGAAAATGCCGCATTCAGCCTGGCATCCGGCGTCTCGATCGCTGCATGCTGCGCCAGAAAATCCACGTAGTATGCGCGATTCTGCTCGCGAATCGCCGCAATCCGGCTCTCGAGATCGCTGAGGCTCTGCCGCAGAGACTCCTTCGTTGCCGCGGCCGTGGAATCGGCAAACGCGAGGAGCAGCGGATAAGCCTTGTCGGCATCCTGCTGTGGATCGAAATGCAGCACAAACTGCAGCGGCCACGCAGTCGGCCGCTCCTGATACGGCGGCAGGATGCCGGGCTCACTCCCCGGAATCGCCAGCGCCGCGGCCTGGTCCGGAAACGCCAGGTGCAGGATGTAGAATCCCGATCCGCCGCCGTTCCTGACCCACTCCGGCGAGGGCGGGGGCGGCGAATCCGCGGGCCACATCCGCTGCATCACCGGATCGAAACTGAATGTGACCGTCATCGGCCGGATCGCCTGCATCTCATAGAGCACGACGGCTCCCGTGCCCGCGTCCGACGCTTTTGGCGCGAGCATGATCTGGCGAATCGTGAAATTCGCATGCGAGTACGTAATTGTGGTGTGGTCCGGTTCCACGTCGATTTCCGCCGCGTGCTCGTTTACGTCGATCGGTACCGGATAATCCTGCATGCGCACCGACATTTTCATCCCGCTGAGAATCTTCCAGGGAAACTGCCAGAGTTCATAGGAGCCGTCCTGCCGGCCGAGAATGGCTCCGCGCGGCCCGACGACCGAGAACGGCATCTCGACCAGGGCCGGGCGCACGATGGGCAGCCCGGCAGCCTGGGCGGACGGCGGCGGGCTCGCGTTCCGAAAAGGCACCTGTGCCCCACTTGCCCCGCAACTGACGCCGAGGCCTGCGAGGACAGCCGCGACACTCCGGAACCGAGCCTCCAGGCGCCAATTTTCTCTGCGCATCGCGCTCCTTAACGGTGCGGTTCTCCCTCGTACGTCGCCGCTCCTCGCCCCTCGATCAGAAACAGAACGGACCTTCCCGTATATCACGCTCAGCCGGATGGTGGAGGGGAACTGAGCCGCTGCCAGTGATGTGATCGTACAATTCGCGAAGCCGACTGTGCGTCTCTCAAGCCGATTAACATGTCTCGGCAGGCTCAGGTACCATATTGCGGCTGGAGCGACATGCGTCCGCATTGGCTTAAAACTCTGGCTGGTTTTTCTCTCGCAGCATGGGTAGCGTTGCCCCTGCGCTCTGCAGCGCAGGAGCCATCGCCGAGCCTGAAGGAGGCTGACGCCGATTATCGGGCGGGTGTGGCCGCTCTCTCTCACAATGATTTGCAGACCGCGCGCGCCGATTTTGAGAAGGTTGTCCGCCTGGCTCCTTCTGCCGAGCAGGGACACAGCGCTCTGGGCGCGGTCCTCGTGCGTCTGGGCGAAAACTCCGCCGGCATCACCGAACTCGAGAAAGCGCTTGCGATAAAAGCGGGCGACACAATCGCGCAGCAAAACCTCGCGATCGCCTTTGAACAAGCCGGTCAACCGGCGCGGGCGATTTCGTGGTTCGCCAGGCTGGAAGCTGCATCGCGAGCTGCACAGAAGCCTTTGCCCGCCGAGGTTCTGGCCGCCTACGCGCGATCGCTTGCGGCGACTCATCAGGATGAGATGGCGATCGCGAAAATGAAGCAGGCGGTCGCGGAAGCTCCGCGGAATGCGGAATTATGGGACGAACTGGGATCGCTCTACGGGCAACGCCAGGACTGGTCCGGTGCGCAACACGCCTTCAACTCCGCGCTGCAGATCGATCCCGGGCTTGCGGTTGCCCATTTCCATCTGGGAATGACGCTTGATGCACAACAGCAGGCTGGCGGGATCGATGAGCTGAGGAAGGCGTGCGATCTGGCTCCGGGCAATGCCGATTTTCTGCTCGCCCTCGGTCAGGCTCTGGCGGCGCAGGACAAGGATGCCGAGGCGATCCCCGTACTGGAGCGTGCGGTGAAGCTCAATTCCAGCCACGTCGCCGCGTCGTATCAGCTTGGCCTGGCACTGCAACGCGCCAACCGGGTCAACGACGCGATTCCACTTTTCGAAAAGGCCGCTGTGGCGGATCCGGCCAACGCAGAAATACTCACCAATCTGGGCATGGCGCTGTGCCAGGCACAACGCGCGAAAGATGCTGTGCCGGTGCTGCAACACGCGGTCACACTGGCGCCCGAGAATCCGACTACGCATGAGGACCTGGCGGCAGCGTACATCCAGCTCAGCCAGTTTAACGACGCAGTTGGCCAATTGCGGGCGGCTTTGCAACTGTCTCCCGGCGTTCCACAGCTGCACTACAACCTGGGCCTCGCTTTCAAAATGGAAGACGATGCGGCGGACGCAATTCCGGAGTTCGAGGCCGCCGAAAAGCTCGACCCCTCGGCTTCTGAACCGCCTTACGCGCTGGGATTGCTCTATCTGCAGGATGGCCGGTACGCCGATGCCGAACGCGAGCTGAGCACCTCACTGAAGCTGCAGCCTGCGAATGGAGATGGATGGGCCACACTGGGGAGTGTCGAAAACCATCTCGGCAAGCTGCCTGAAGCTGCATCGGCTCTGGAGGAAGCCATCCGCCAGCGTCCGGATCAGCCTGACCCTCATCTGACGCTCGCCGCCGTCCTGGTCAAGCAGAACCAGCCAGCCCAGGCGGCCGAGCAACGCAAGACGGCCGCTGAACTGATGCGCACGAACATGAATCGCCAGCGAGCCGAGGTTGCCAGCAACTCCGGCAACGACATGCTGAAGAAAGGATCGATCAGCGATGCCATCGTGGATTTTCGAGACGCGCTGAGCTACGATCCCGATTACGTGGAGGCGCACATCGGTCTGGCTAACGCGCTGCAGCGGCAAGGCAGGATTGGGGAAGCTGCCGCGGAAAGGCAAAAGGCCGAAGCGCTCGAAAAGCAATCGCAGCAACCGGTTCGTCCGTAGCGTTGCAATGGCGGACCGCCGGGCACAACACACCATTTCCAGTTCTGTACCGATTGCTATATAGTGCGGGTGACCGCTCCTGCAAATTCCCAGCTCAACACGTTGCAGAAGGCACAAGCAAACGGATGAGCGGCTGAAACGAACGTGCCCACCATGAAAAATGCAGTCCTGCGCGGGTTTCTCACTGTCCTGATCCTGTCAGGCGTTTTCGTTCCCTGCCTGACGGCGACTCTTCCTTCCGACGAGGATCAGCGCGCACAAAAAATCAGGGCCCGGGCCGCCTACGACGAAAGCGTTCGCGAGTCGTATGCCTTTCCTTTTGGCAAAGATCAAATCTCCATGCCGGGCAATGCCGCTGTTGAGGGAAATGAGTTTCTTCAGCCGGGCGCATTTCCGGACGCGGCTTATTGCGGCCATTGCCATCAGGAGGCGTATCACGAGTGGCGCCAGGCGCTGCACTCCAATTCCTTCCGCACGCCTTTTTACCGCACCAGCGTGAATATTCTGCTGCGGACCAAAGGGATTGAATTCACGCGCCACTGCGACAGCTGTCATAACCCCGTTGGAGTTCTGGTCGGGGCGCTGAACAAAGGCTCCACGCAGGATCGATCTTTCGATCGCGATGGTCTTACCTGCATGACCTGTCACTCCATCCAGAGCGTCGACACCAAGCTGGGCAACGGAAGCTTTGTGATGGGCGTGCCGGCGGTCATGGTCGATGAGCAGGGCAACCGCATCCCGGGCGTCGTGCCGGATTCTGAAATCCTGGCGCACCTTGATCGCCACTCGAAAGCGGTCATGCAGGATTTCCTGCATTCGCCGGTATTCTGCTCGGCCTGCCATAAGGCGAACCTTCCGCCGCAACTGAACGGCTACAAATGGATTCGCGCCTTCAGTGCGTATGACGAGTGGCAGAATTCCAAGTTCTCGCAGCAGAACCCGCTGACGTTCTATTCCGCCGACTTCAAAAGCTGCCAGGACTGTCATATGAAGCGGACGCCAATCACGCTGCCGGATTATGGCGCACGGCAGGGGCTGCTCGCCTCGCATCGATGGCTGGCGGGCAACACGGCCGTGCCTTTCTATTACGGGATGGACGAGCAACTCAACCAGACCATCGCTTTCCTGAAGAGCGGCGACTTTCTGAACGTCGATCTGTTCGCGCTGAAACAGGACGCTGACGGCACGATGATGGGTCCTCTGGGCTCGGTTCCCTTCCACCTGAAGCCGGATTCCACCGTGGAAGCGTATGTCGTCATCCAGAACAAAGCCATTGGTCACTCTCTGCTTCCCGAGGTACGCGATCTGTATCAGGCATGGGTACAATTCACCGTCAGCGATGCCTCGGGCGCGAAGATTTATGAGAGCGGGTTCCTGAAGCCGGGTGGTGCGCTGGACGAGCGTGCTCATATTTTTGAGAATCGTCCCGTGGACACAACCGGGGAATTTGTCGACAACCACAAAGTGTGGACGATTCATTCAGTGGCTTATGACAATACAATTCAGGCGGGACGCTCCACTCTGATCCGCTACCAGTTTCATATTCCGGCAGAAGCGAAGGGGCCGCTGACGATTACGGCACGGGTGAATTACCGGCATATCAGGCAAACTTATCTCGATAATGTTTTTGGCAAAGATCACCCTTTGTATCCGGTCGTCGAGTTAACCGCGAGAACGAGGACCATGAACTTTGGCGACAATCCTGTCTCGCCGTCGCTGGGTACGGATAATCCCGACTGGATGCGATGGAACAATCTCGGTATCGGATTACTGGATCAGCAACAATATGCCGATGCGCTGCACGCCTTCGAGCAGGTCACGAGACTGCGGCCCGACTACAAAGACGGTTTCATCAACGTTGGAATTGTTTATCTGGAATGGGAGAAGTATTCCGAGGCCCGTGCACCACTGGAGAAGGCGCTTGCCCTGCGCCCAGACGATGCACGGGCCCTCTACTATATGGCACTGGTGGAGCGACGTGAGCGGCACTCGCAGGCCGAAGTTGCCGATCTGGAGAAAGTGGTGGCGCAGTACCCGCAGAGCCGCGACGCACGCCGCGAACTGGGAATTTCCTATTACCAGCAGCATCGAAGCACGGAAGCTGTCCAACAATTCCAGGCGCTCCAGGCGATCGATCCCGATGACGTGGCGGCGCACTACAACCTGGCAATCCTGTATCGCCGAATGGGCATGAAACAGAAATCGGCGCAGGAGGCGGCGCTCTACGCCATGAAGAGAATCGACCCCGCCGCGCCCACTTATTCCCTCGACTATTTACGCCGGCATCCGGAAATTTCGATCGAGAGCGTCCCCTGGCATATGCACACAGACATGCCGCGGGCTACCGGCGCCAGCGCAGGACAAAGATAGGAAGTCAGAAGGTGTCGCTTTGAATCGCCGTAGCTTCATCCACTCGCTTAGCCGTACAGCCCTGGTGCTTCCATTCGCCGACATCGCTGCTTTGGCGTTGCCGCCGCAACAACAATCGCCGGCGCCGCAGAATCCGAAGAGCATCGGTCCGCAGGAACGCAGTTACGACGCAAAACCTGCCCCACCGCCGCCCGGCCCTAAGTCGCCAATCGAGGGCACGCCGCTCGGCGTCAGCTTTGTCGACGTCGTCAGTCACTCCGGCCTGAACGTAAAGACCATCTATGGCAGAGAGGGCTCGAATAAGTATCTGCTGGAGACGACTGGCTGCGGGCTGGCCTTCTACGATTACGACGACGACGGCTGGATCGATTTGTTCCTTGTGAACGGCTGGCGGCTGGACGGATTCGCGCCCGGCCAGGAGCCGCACTGTCATCTTTTCAGGAACAATCGCGACGGAACGTTTACGGATGTGACGGCGGGCTCAGGTCTGGAACACAAGACTGGCTGGGGCCAGGCATGTTGCGTGGGCGACTATAACAACGATGGCCACGACGACCTGTTTGTCACTTACTACGGCCAGAATGCTCTCTATCGCAACAATGGCGATGGGACCTTTACGGATGTCACAGAGCAGGCGGAGCTGATCCAGCCTGGTCCGAAAACCCGATGGAACACCGGCTGCACGTTTGTCGATTACGACCGCGACGGCCATCTGGACTTATTCGTGGCGAACTATGTCGACCTGGACCTGAAGACGGCGCCTCGTCCGGAAGATGGTCCCTGCACGTATAAGGGCATGCTGGTGGCGTGCGGGCCTCCTGGTCTCCCCGGCGGACGCAACATTCTC
>JASHPM010000105.1 GCA_030038115.1 Acidobacteriaceae bacterium
GCGCAAGATCACGGTGGACGTGCGCGGCGAAATCCTGCAACTCAAAGAGACGCTCAACACCATGGTGGACCAGCTGAATCGGTTCGCCGGAGAAGTGACGCGCGTGGCCCGCGAAGTGGGCACCGAAGGCCGCCTGGGCGGGCAGGCCAACGTGCCTGGAGTGGCCGGAACCTGGAAGGATCTCACCGACTCGGTCAACTCCATGGCCGGCAACCTCACGGCGCAGGTGAGAAACATCGCCGAAGTCACCACAGCGGTGGCCCGCGGCGACCTGTCGCGCAAGATCACGGTGGACGTGAAGGGCGAGATTCTTGAACTCAAAACACCATCAACACCATGGTGGACCAGTTAAATGCCTTCGCCGGCGAAGTGACGCGTGTCGCCCGCGAGGTGGGCACCGACGGAAAGCTGGGCGGCCAGGCGCAGGTGTCGGGTGTGGCTGGAACCTGGAAAGACCTCACCGACAACGTGAACTTCATGGCCAGCAACCTCACCGGTCAGGTCAGGAACATCGCCGAGGTGGCTACAGCCGTGGCCCGCGGCGACTTGTCGCGCAAGATCACCGTGGACGTGAAAGGCGAAATCCTGGAGCTGAAGGACACCATCAACACCATGGTGGACCAGCTGAACGCCTTCGCCGGCGAAGTCACCCGCGTGGCCCGTGAGGTGGGCACCGACGGCAAGCTGGGCGGCCAGGCGCAGGTTCTGGGCGTAGCCGGAACGTGGAAGGACCTGACCGATTCGGTCAACTCCATGGCCAGCAACCTCACCGGTCAGGTGAGAAACATCGCCGAGGTCGCAACGGCTATCGCCAGCGGCGACCTTTCCAAGAAAATCACGGTGAACGTCAGCGGTGAAATTCTGCTGCTGAAGGAAACCATCAACACCATGGTGGATCAGTTGAATCGGTTCGCCGGAGAAGTGACGCGCGTGGCCCGCGAAGTGGGCACCGAGGGCCGCCTCGGCGGGCAAGCCAACGTGCCTGGAGTGGCCGGAACCTGGAAGGACCTCACCGACTCCGTGAACTCCATGGCCGGTAACCTGACGGCGCAGGTAAGAAACATTGCCGAAGTAACCACGGCCGTGGCCCGCGGCGACCTGTCGCGCAAGATCACCGTGGACGTGAAGGGCGAGATCCTGGAGCTGAGGAACACCATCAACACCATGGTGGATCAGCTGAACGCCTTCGCCGGCGAGGTCACGCGCGTAGCCCGCGAGGTGGGGACCGACGGCAAACTGGGAGGCCAGGCGGTGGTGCCGGGAGTGGCCGGAACCTGGAAGGACCTGACCGACTCCGTGAACTTCATGGCCGGCAATCTCACGGCGCAGGTACGCAACATCGCTGAAGTTGCAACGGCCATTGCCAACGGAGACCTGTCACGCAAGATCACTGTGGACGTGCGCGGCGAGATCCTGCAGCTCAAGGAAACGCTGAATACCATGGTCGAGCAGCTTCGCTCGTTCGCCGCCGAGGTGACGCGCGTGGCCCGCGAGGTGGGCTCGGAAGGAAGGCTGGGTGGGCAGGCCAACGTCCCGGGAGTGGCCGGAACCTGGAAGGATCTCACCGACTCGGTGAACTCCATGGCCGGCAACCTCACGGCTCAGGTGAGAAATATTGCGGAAGTGACCACCGCCGTGGCCCGCGGCGACCTCTCGCGCAAGATCACGGTTGACGTGAAAGGCGAAATTCTGGAACTGAAAGACACCATCAATACGATGGTGGACCAGCTGAACGCCTTTGCCGCCGAAGTGACGCGCGTGGCTCGCGAGGTGGGAACCGAAGGAAAGCTGGGCGGGCAGGCACAAGTGCCGGGCGTGGCCGGAACCTGGAAGGACCTCACCGACAACGTCAACGTGATGGCCGCCAACCTGACGGAACAGGTGCGCGGCATCGTAAAGGTGGTCACGGCCGTCGCCAATGGCGTGCTGACGCAAAAGCTCACCGTGAACGCCAAGGGCGAGGTTGCGGCCCTGGCCGAGACCATCAACAACATGACCGATACCCTGGCAACGTTCGCCGATCAGGTAACGACCGTGGCGCGCGAAGTCGGGGTGGAAGGGCGGCTGGGCGGGCAGGCCAACGTGCCCGGCGCGGCCGGCACCTGGAAGGATCTCACCGGCAACGTCAATCTGCTGGCGGACAACCTGACGAACCAGGTCCGCGCCATCGCAGAGGTGGCCACGGCCGTTACCAAGGGCGACCTCACACGCTCCATTCAGGTGGAAGCGCGCGGCGAAGTGGCGGAGTTGAAAGACAACATCAACACCATGATCGACAACCTCCGCCTCACCACCGATCGCAACACCGAGCAGGACTGGCTCAAGACCAACCTGGCGCGATTTACCGGCATGTTGCAGGGCCAGCGCGATCTGGCGACGGTGGGGCGGATGCTGCTTTCCGAGCTTGCCCCACTGGTCAACGCCCAACAGGGTGTCATTTACCAGATGGAAAGCGAGTCCGCCGCTGCCTCGGAGGGCACACTGGTGCTGCTCTCCACGTTCGCCGATACGCCGGAGGGATACATCCGCGAGGTGAGGATCGGAGAAGGCCTGGTGGGACAATGCGCATCGGGGAAACGCCGCATGTTGATCACCGATCTGCCCGGCAGCACCGCCCCCATCCGCTCCGGCCTGTTCCAGTCCAAGCCTGAGAACGTGATCGTGCTGCCCGTGCTGTTCGAGGATCGCGTGAAGGCCGTCATCGAGCTGGCCAGTCTGGGCGCGTTTACCGCGTCTCAACTTGCGTTTCTTGAGCAACTGACCGCCAGTATCGGCATCGTTCTCAACTCCATTGAAGCTACCATGCAGACCGAAGGCCTCCTGAAACAGTCGCAGCAACTGGCGGCCGAGCTGCAGGCGCAACAGAAAGAGCTGCAACAGACCAACGAGCAGCTGGCGCAAAAGGCCCAGCAACTCGCCGAACAGAACTACGAGGTGGAACGCAAGAACCAGGAGATCGAGCAGGCCCGGCGCGCTCTCGAAGAAAAGGCCCGCGAGCTGGCTCTGACCTCCAAGTACAAGTCCGAGTTCCTCGCCAACATGTCCCACGAGCTGCGCACGCCGCTCAACAGCATTCTGGTGCTGGGCCAGCAGCTCGCCGAAAACCCCGATGGCAGTCTCTCCGGCAAGCAGGTGGAGTTTGCGCGAACCATTCACGGCGCCGGTACCGACCTGCTGAATCTGATCAGCGATATTCTCGATCTCTCCAAGATCGAATCCGGTACCGTGTCCGTGGAAGCCGAGGAGATTTTCTACGGGGCATTGCTCGAAGCCGTTTCGCGGCCCTTCCGTCACGAGGCGGAGAACCGCAAGCTGGTCTTCGAGATGACGACCGATCCCCAGCTGGGACGCAGCCTCGTCACTGACTCCAAGCGCCTCCAACAGGTCCTCAAAAACCTTCTCTCCAATGCTTTCAAGTTCACCGAACAGGGCAGCGTGCGGCTCAATGTTTCCTGCGCATCCGGCGGCTGGACTTCGGATCACCCCATTCTCAGCGGTGCGGGCTCGGTGATCGCGTTCGAGGTCACCGATACCGGAATTGGGATTTCGCCCGATAAGCAGCGCATTATCTTCGAGGCTTTCCAGCAGGCCGATGCCGGCACCAGCCGCAAGTTTGGCGGCACCGGGCTGGGGCTTGCCATCAGCCGCGAGCTCGCCAGCCTGCTGGGGGGCGAGATCCAGCTGCGGAGCGCGCCCGGACAAGGCAGCTCGTTCACTCTGTATCTGCCGCAAACCTACGTCGGCCCGGCAGCGCCCAGCGTCGCCAGAACAGAAAAGAGTGGCGCCATGCCCGCCGGCCCCGCATTTCTGGTTAACGTCGGCGCTTCCGAACAGGACTCCCGCATCGAGGACGACCGCAACAACCTCGCCGAAGGCGACGCCGTATTGTTGATCGTCGAAGACGATCCCCATTACGCCCGCGTCCTGTGCGACCTGTCCCGGGACAAGGGTTTCAAGGTTCTGATTGCCACCACCGGAACCGAGGCCTTGACGCTGGCGCGGGAGTACAGTCCGGCTGCCATCTCCCTCGATGTGTTCCTGCCCGACATGCTGGGGTGGACTGTGCTGAACCACCTCAAGCAGGACTCCCACACGCGCCACATTCCCGTGCAGATGCTCACGCTCGATGAAGACCGGCGCCATGGGCTGTCCCGCGGCGCATTCGCGTTCGTCACCAAGCCGTCCACAACCGAAGACCTGGATGCGGCTCTCACCCGCATCCGGGAATACTCGCAACCTCGCCGCAAGCGCCTGCTGGTCGTGGAAGACAATCCTGCGGAGCAAATGAGCACCCGCGAATTGCTGGGTCACGACGACATCGACATCGACGTGGCCGATTCCGGCGCTTCCGCTGTGCGCACCCTCGAAGACGGAGAATACGACTGCGTGGTGCTCGATCTCCGCCTGCCCGATATGACGGGCTTCGAGGTTCTGGAGCGGCTTCGCGACACGCCAAAACTGAAAGACCTGCCGGTGGTTGTTTTCACCGGTCGCGAGCTTACCCCGGACGAAGATGCGCAACTGCACACCCTGGCGCGCAGTGTTGTGGTCAAGGACGTCGAATCGCCGGAGCGCCTGCTGGACGAAACCGCGCTTTTCCTGCACCGCGTGGTCGCGGACCTGCCCCCCGAAAAACAACAGATGCTGGACCAGCTCCACCGGTCCGACGAAGCATTAGCCAGCCGCAAGGTGCTCATCGTCGACGACGACGTGCGCAACATCTTTGCCCTCAGCAGCGTTCTCGAACGCCGCGGCATGATCGTGCTTTCCGCCGGCACCGGACGCGAAGCCATCGCCACCATCGAATCGACTCCCGACCTGGCCATTGTTCTGATGGACATCATGATGCCGGAGATGGACGGATTTGAAACGATGCAGGTCATCCGGCAGAATCCGGGATTGCGCCGTCTGCCCATCATCGCGCTCACCGCCAAGGCGATGAAGGGAGATCGCGAGCGCTGTCTTGAAGCCGGCGCCTCGGAATATCTGGCCAAGCCCGTGAACACCGAACAACTGCTTTCCGCGCTGCGCATGTGGTTGCACCGCTAGGCGCATGTTGCAGGAGGAAGGAAAGGAAGCGATGACGGCAGACGACAAAGTCAACATCCTGATGGTGGACGACCAGCCCGCCAAGCTTCTCAGTTACGAGGTGATTCTCGCCGAGCTGGGCGAAAACCTGATCAAGGCGACCTCCGCCAGCGAGGCCATGGGCGCTCTGCTGAAAAACGACATTGCCGTGGTCCTCATGGACGTAAGCATGCCGGACGTGGATGGATTTGCGCTTGCCGATGAGATACGCCAGCATCCCAGATTTCGGAAGACGGCGATCATCTTCATTTCCGGCGTTCACCTTAACGACTCGGACAAGATCCAGGGATATCGCAGCGGAGCGGTGGATTACATCTCGGTGCCGGTGATTCCCGAAGTGCTGCGCGCCAAAATCGGAATCTTCGTCGAACTGCACAGAAAGACGCGATTGCTGGAGAGACTGAACAGCGACCTTGAGCGCCGCGTGGAACACCGCACGGAGGAACTGAAGCAAAGAGAAGAGCAATTTCGCAACCGGGCCGAACTGCTCGATCTCGCAACCGAAGCCATCGTAGAGCGCGCCTGGGACGGCGCCGTCCGGTTCTGGAATGCCGGCGCGGAGGATCTCTACGGCTGGCGACGGGAAGATGTTCTCGGCCACAATATTCACAAAAAACTGCAAACCGTCTTTCCCGTCCCCTTCAGCGAGGTTGAAGCAGCGCTGAAGGCGCGGAAAACATGGCAGGGCAATCTCATCCAGCGGACCCGGGACGGGCGCGAACTTATTGTTGCCTGCCGAAAGACTTTGAACCTCGAGGGCAACGCGGTTCTGGAGGTTAGCCGCGATATCACCCATCAGTTGCAGGCAGAGGAAGCCCTCCGCGAAACCGAGAAACTGGCCGCCATGGGCCGCGTCGCAGGCATTATTGCGCACGAGATCAACAATCCCCTCGCCGCCATCACCAATATCTTTTATCTGCTTCGCAACCACCCCTCCTTAAACGAGGAGGGCCGGCGCTATGCGGCATTGGCGGAACAGGAACTGCAGCGTGTCTCTCACATTACCCGCCAAACGCTCAGCTTCTATCGGGAATCGAAGCAGCCCGTCTCCGTTCCGGTTGAAGAACTGCTGGACGATGCCCTGGTCCTTCAGGAGCGGGTGCTGCAGATCAGGCACATCGCGATTGACAAGAGGTACTCTTCTCCCGGAGTCGTGCACGGCTTTCCCGCTGAACTGCGCCAGGTTTTTCTCAATCTGATCGCGAATGCCATTCAGGCCATGCCCGACGGTGGTGTCCTGCGCCTGCAGGTTCGAGAAGCTGCCGATTGGGTGGCACGGCGTCGTTGTATCGCAATTTCTATCGTCGACACCGGCCATGGTATTCGGCCGGAAGATGCGAAACGGCTTTTCCAGCCGTTCTTCAGCACCAAGTCAACCAAGGGAACGGGCCTCGGATTGTGGATCAGCAAGGGCATTGTTCAAAAGTACAGCGGTCGCATTTCCTGTCGCAGCTATCGTTATCAGGGCAAATGCACCACCTGTTTCCGGGTATTTCTGCCCGTCGTCGGATCATTGAGTTCGATCGCGGGTGCAGGCACAGAGGAGGCGCGACTGGAGCATGAAGCGTCTCCTGGATCCGAAGGCCAGGCCTCGCGATTTGCTTACGGATCAAGCTCCGGTGAGCCTGCTCTGGTTTCAGCTTTCGAACGCCAGGGTTACACCGGAATCAGAGACCCCGCCCCCACCAGGCAAGCTCGCTGATGTGAATATGCCTTAGGGCCTGGCAGAGCCCGCACCCGCTGCAGGCTCGGCTACTCTCTCCGCGCGGCCGGTCGCCTTCACCCTCCCCGCTGGCCGCAGCCCTTTGCCGCGTAGCCAGATTCGCACTCCAACCGCCAGCAGGCTCACCAGCGTCGCCGCTTCAACAAAAATCTTTCCCCCGTCCAGCAGGTCCGGATGCCCATCCTTCAGCGCCGGATCCGTCAGGATGCTGTGCAGGAACAGCAGCGCCGCCGCCGGAAACACCAGATAGTGCAGGTTCCTCCACACCGGCCGGCCCATCCGCGTCCGCAGCAGTGACGACACAAACACCAGCAGCAGCAGATACAGCGCGCCTGCTCCCGCCAGGTTCAGCTTCGGCTGCAGCGGCGAATGGGTCGGCCACACAATGTCGATCACCCGGAATCGCGGCGCATGCACAAACAGCAGCACCAGGGGATGGGTCAGCGCCAGCGCCACCGCGCAGTAGGCCGTCCACTGATGCAGCGCGAAAATGTTGATGTGCCGATGTGGCCAGTCGCGCACCGGGCTGTAGCGCAGCGCCATCAGCATCCCGATGAGCAGATTGATCGACGCGGCTCCCACCGCGCCCAGCCCAAGGTAAGCACACAAATCCAGCAGCGTCATCCCGGTCGCCATAATTTATCTCATCGCCTTGCCCGAGTCGAGGTGTTCTCGCCCGTTTTGTCGTATATTCTTCCTCTTCCCCTGCAGTGATCCCGGCGGACGCTCTGTGTTGTCATCCGCGCCGGGATCGGCCGATCGCCAGCGGGCCGTCTTCATTCGTAACAGCTGTTCGCACTTTTCTTACCGAAGGGAGTCCGACCGTGTTCACTCTGCTCCGCAAATCCTCCTCCCGTTTTCGCTTCGCCGCGCTTGCCGCTGCCGCGCTCGTGCTCAGCGCCGCAGTCGCCTTCGCCCAGCAGCCCGCGCCCGGTGCCGCATCGCAGGATAAGGACCCTGCCGCGGGCTTCGACGCCTTCACCCTTCGCCAGATCGGTCCCTTCCGCGGCGGCCGCGTCGACGCTGTCTGCGGTGTCGCCGGCCAGCCTCTCGTCTACTACTTCGGCGGAACCGGCGGCGGAGTCTTCAAGACCATCGACGGCGGCCACACCTGGCGCCCCATCACCGACGGCCACATCGACTTTGGCTCCATCGGTTCCATCGCCGTGGCGCCCTCCGATTCTAACGTCGTCTACGTCGGCACCGGCGAAAGCGCGATTCGCGGCAATGCCTCCCATGGCGACGGCGTCTATAAATCAACGGACGCCGGCCACACCTGGACGCACATCGGCCTCGAAGACACTCAGCAAATCGGCCAGATCCGCGTCGATCCCCATGAACCCAGTCTCGTTTACGTCGCGGCCCTCGGACACATGGCCGGCCCCAACGCAGAGCGCGGCGTGTTCCGCTCCAAAGACGGCGGCAAGACCTGGCAAAAGGTCCTCTTCAAAAGCGAGAACGCCGGCGCCATCGACCTCGCCATGGACGACACCAATCCCCGCGTCCTCTACGCCAGCTTCTGGCAAGTGGTCCGCCATCCCTGGACCTTC